>PKWO01000189.1 GCA_003132085.1 Oxalobacteraceae bacterium
CGCTCCCCTTACGGGCCAGCAATTTCTTGACCAGTCGTTTCCCAATGAAGCCCGTCGCGCCCGTGACAAAATACCGCATTGTGTCTCCTTTGCGTGCGAACTATGATATTCCAATGATTGCAGGGTCGAAGGCGCTTGGCAAGCGTTCACCGCATCGATGTTGCGCCATGCCGTCCAATTTAGAAAGCCCGCCGTCCCGCATTAGTACCTCGTCTCTATTTTCGCCGCCTAAACTATGAAGCGTGATGACGCTTGTATTATTCTGTTTAGAATCGCCGGTGGGTTCCTTTCAAAATTTCACTGCAAATCGGAATCCTGTGCGATCATTTGACAGGCAAGTGCATCATTGATTCGAATGTGTAAACAGAACGTGTTGGTAGCATGTGGAATGAAGTCACCAAGCAGAAATAATTTGAACATTTTTGCTATTCGCTGGTGCGATGCCGCGTTGCCCTCGGCGGCGCGCGTCCAAGTATTCAACTTATTCTTGCTCACCTCTAACCTGAAGCGGAGAACACCATGGTAAAGAAATTGAAAACACTGGCTAAATCGGATGACAAGCAGTTGGCTGAAGCCGTGCGTACGTCGGCGCAGCAAATCTGGCAGGCCGGATTGGGCGCATTCGCCAAAGCCCAGGAAGAAGGCGGGAAAGTATTCGCCAAACTGGTCAGGGAAGGCACCGATCTGCAGAAGCGCACGCAAAAACTGGCGGAAGACAAGGTTTCCGGCGTCACCGACACCGTCAACAAGATAGCTGGCAATGTCAGTAAGCAAGCATCCGGATCGTGGGACAAACTTGAGCAAGTATTCGAAGATCGCGTTTCGCGCTCGCTGGCCAGCTTAGGCGTACCGACCAAGAAAGATATCCACACGCTGATTAAACGGGTGGAAGACCTGACTAAGTCGGTAGCGGCGCTATCCGGTAAAAAGCCTGTGACCGCCAAGGCTACCGCGAAGGCCGCAGCCAAAAAGCCGGCTGCCGCGAAAACCGCTCCCAAGGCTGCAGTGAAAGCGGCATCGAAAGCAGTCGCCAAGAAAGCCGCCACAAAACCGGCCGCGACAAAGAAAGCAGTAGCCAAGCCCGCCGCCGTCAAGAAGGCTTCGGCAAAAGCGGCGGCCAAAAAGAAGCCGGCTGCGACAGCCAATGCAGCGCCAAGCAACGCGGCGGGCAGCACTACGCTGAACTGAAGACAGGGCACGCATTCATACAGTCTGCCGCTGTTTGCCTGTCTGGTAGCCGATTGGGCTTGTGCACTGCACAAGCCCTTTTTCACATCTGCGCTATACAATTCCGTTTATGAAATCCAGGCTTGCTTCGATCTCTCCCGTTTCCCGCGCACCGTCAAAGCGCGTTCGCCGGTCCGCCAAACCGCGCGCTGGACGAGTTGGAACATGACCTGAAAATTGCGGGCAGCTAACATTCTCACAGGTGTATCCTGTAGCCTTGCGGGGCAGGAGTGATTCCGCGACGGTCGGCCGTGTGCGGCTTGAAATACCTGTCTCATCTTAACCATTTTTCAAAAAACAATCATGAGCCGAAAGACTCCCTGCCATGCAACCGAAAGCTCCTCGCCGCACCCGTGAACGAATTTTGGAATTGTCGCTACGGCTATTCAACGAATTCGGCGAACCGAATATCACGACCACCGTGATCTCGGAGGAGATGAATATTTCTCCAGGCAATCTGTACTATCATTTTCGTAATAAGGACGACATCGTCAATTCCATCTTCGCCCAGTTTGAAGATGAAATCGAACGCTTGCTGGCGGTACCTGCCGATCGCCGTCCGAATATTGAAGACGTCTGGCTATATTTGCATCTGATGTTCGAACAGGTGTGGCGTTACCGTTTTTTTTACCGTGACCTGAACGACTTGCTGTCGCGCAATCGCAAACTGGAACTGCACTTCAAGCAGATACTGGCGCACAAAATCATGGTCGCTCGACAACTTTGCGAAGGGCTGCGCAGCACCCAGGCATTGGAAGCCAGCGACCCCGAAATCGACGCGCTGGCAACCAACATGGTAGTGGTGGCAACTTATTGGCTGTCTTACGAATATGTACGCAACCCACGCAAGTACACCGAACAACAGGCGATCGCCAATGCGCTGGCCCGAGGCTGTTATCAAGTGCTGTCGCTGATCGGCCCGTATTTGCGCGGATCGACCCAACTACTGTTTGAAAAGCTGGCGGAAGAGTATCTGAAGAAAATCAACTAGGAGAGCGACATGGCCTGGAGCAAATTCCCGTATCCCGATCCGTCTTACACATACACCGCAGCCGGCCTGAAAAAAGCCTGGACGCGCCTGCATGCCGGCGATTGCGAGGCGCTCCCGAAAGAGGTTGCGCTGGTGGATGCGTGGATCGCGTTTCACGCCGGCGAATTCGAGAAAGCCGCCAAACTCGGCCTGGCGGTGGGCATGGCCGGTTATTCGGTAGCCAACAAGGCGACCTGCATTTATGCAAATTACCTGGAAAAGTCTGAAGCAAAGAAACTTAAATCCTATGAAGAGGTTGCCGCACGGTGCGAAGAGCAGCAGGCACAACGACCGAAGGAAGCATCCGGCTACTACTGGCATGCTTATGCATTGGGGCGCTACGCGCAAGGCGTTTCGATCGTCAAGGCGCTCACGCAGGGCATCGGCAACAAGGTAAAAAATAGTCTCGACACCACCGTCAAGCTGGCTCCGAAGCACGCGGATGCGCACATTGCACTCGGCGCCTATCATGCTGAAATCATCGACAAGATTGGCGCGATGATCGGCGGCCTGACCTATGGAGCCAAAAAGGACGAGGGCATCAAGATGTACAAGAAAGCGCTGGCGCTGAACCCGGAATCGGCGATTGCCTGCATCGAATATGCAAACGGTCTGGTCATGCTCGATGGCAAAAAGAAAATGGACGAGGCGATCGCCTTGTACCGGAAAGCCGCCGCGTTTGAAGCCAAAGATGCGATGGAGCGCCTTGACGTGCAGTTGGCGATCGAGGAGTTGAAGGAGTGATCAAGTCGCTGTGCGTGTATTGCGGCTCTTCGTCGGGCCTGACGCCGCACTACGCCGACGCTGCGCGCGGATTGGCCATGGCTCTTGTCGAGCGCGATATCGCGCTGGTATACGGCGGCGGCAATGTCGGCCTGATGGGAGTCATTGCCGACGAAGTGATGCGCCTGGGGGGACAAACCACCGGCGTCATTCCGACCGCCCTCCTGAACCGGGAAGTCGGGCACCAAGGATTGACCCGCTTGCATGTGGTCGACAACATGCATGAGCGCAAGGCGATGATGGCGGAGCTGTCGGACGGCTTCATCGCGATGCCCGGCGGCATCGGTACGCTGGAAGAGCTATTTGAAGTATTGACCTGGTCGCAACTGGGCATTCACGACAAACCGATCGGCGTGCTGAATGTCGGCGGCTACTACGACGCGCTGCTGGCATTTATCCAGCACATGGTGACACAGGGCTTCCTGAAGGCACAACAAGCGACTTTGCTGATGGTGGAAGCCGAGGCCCCCGCGCTGCTGGACAGATTTGCGTCGTTTGAAGCGCAGCCGCACGAAAAATTGCTGAATCGGGTGCGGGCGGAAGCGTGATTTGTTGTGGTAGTGGTTAGGCAGTTGCAGCGGTTGCGGTTGCCTCCGCAGCGTTAACGCCGGCCTTTCGGCCACTGCTACGCGGCGTGTTTGACGCGCAGTATTTCAACAACGGTCTTCTGTACTTGGTAAATCACAATGTAGTTCGGATGCACAACCATTTCGCGAGTGCCTTTCTTTCGCCCTACGCGATACAGTTCCGGATGTTCCGGCAAGCGTGCCGCCTTGGCCTCGATGTCGTCGGCCAGCGTAGCGGCGGCGTCTGGATTATCGTCGGCGATGTGCTCAATGATTTGATTCAAATCGTCACGCGCTAGCTCTTTCCATTCGAGTCGAAGCACGTTATCCCTTCTTCACGCGCGCACGTTGAATGATGTCGCGCACGCCGCGCATGACTTCTTCATGCGGAACATTGGGGCGCGGATCGTCGATCGCTTCCTGGATCTCAGCATTCAGCCATTTGTCGTAAGCCGCCGCCTGGTGCGCGCCTTTCAGCGCGGCCGATCGATCCGGCCGCTTGTACGTATTCTCGCCCTCCGGGTCGTAGTTCGCCGCGTCAACGTCGAAACGCAGTATCCCGATGCCCTTTAAGTATTCGACCAGCGTTTCCAGCTTGCGAAAGATCCGCACCTGTTGGCTGCGCTGTGCCGCCAAGGCACGTTCGGCCATGCCGTACTTCACCATCACCCCCCAGCCGCCCGCTTGGCCAACGACGTGCGCGCTACGCACCACGCCGGCTTCAGCGAGCTTGGTAAGGGTGGTGTGATCGATAGTTTCGGTAATCATGATATTGGTTTGTCCTTCTTAATTTGTGACTGTTCAGCCGCTGNNGCCGCTGGCGCGAGTGGGGAGTTGCTGCGTCCAGTCCTGGCCAAGCCTGCCATGTTTCGCGTGAAACCGATCTATTGTATCTTACGCGAACTATAGTAGTTTGCAAGCAAGGACCTGGTCGGCCTCAGCAGAAATTGGACATAAAACTTGCTGGTGGTCATTGCCGCGTGATCCCGCTTGGCTCACGGATGATCCCCATAGGTGTAACGGCTCGCATTTGAAAATTGGCGTGCCCGCATCTGACGCATCGTGCCCGATCAAGTCACAACTTATACCCATGATTTCAGCCGCAACCGAGTGCTCAACTATCCAGCGCCTGCCTGAAATCCTCCAGCAAATCGCTGGTGTCCTCTATCCCGACCGAGACGCGTATCAAGGATTCGGCAATGCCCATGCCGGCGCGCCGCTCCGGTCCCATTTCGTAGAAAATGGTGTGGGCAACCGGAATCACCAGCGTGCGGGTATCGCCCAGATTGCTGGATGGAATCGCGAGCTTCAACCGATTCAGATAATCGAAGCAATCGATGCCGTCTTTCAACTCAAAACTGAACAAACTGCCGTAGGCACGGAATAATTCGCTGGCGATGCCGTGTTGCGGATGCGACCGCAGGCCGGGGTAATGTACCGCCGCGACACGCGGATCGGCTTGCAGCATCTGCGCCAAGGCCAGCGCATTGGCACACTCTCGCTCCAGTCTCAAGGCGATGGTTTCGGCGCCGATTGCCAGCGCATGGGCGGCCTCCGGCGCCAACGACGCGCCAAAATCGCGCAAGGATTTCGCCCTGATTTGCGCCACCCCCCATTGCACGGTCGGAAAGCGCTTATATGTGTCGTAGATATTCGGAAATCGGCTCCAATCGAATATGCCGGTGTCGGTCAAGCATCCGCCCAGCGCATTGCCGTGTCCGCCGATCGACTTGGTCAGCGCATTGATGACGATGCTCGCCCCTACCGCCTTCGGCTGGAACAGATATGGCGACGTCATCGTGTTGTCGACCACATAAACGATACCGCGCGCGCGGCACAGGGCGCCGATGCGTTTCAGGTCTGCGATTTGGGTGCGCGGATTGGCGATTGTCTCGACGAATACGATCCGGGTTGCCGGCGTGATCGCGGCCTCGACGTCGGCGACCTCGGTCGCGTCGACAAACGACACTGCGCAGCCCTGCCCTTGCACGGTTTGCCACAGGCTGTTGGTATTGCCGAACAGGAAGGAAGAAGACACTACATGGTCGCCTTCCCGCAGCAATCCCTGCGCCAGCGCGCCAATCGCCGCCATCCCGGTGGCGAAACAAATGGAGGCGTAGCCATCCTCCATCTTGGTGATCTTGTCTTCCAGCGCAGACACCGTCGGGTTGCCTTGGCGGCCGTACCGGTAACCGGCCTGCTTGCCTTGAAATACCGCCGCCAACTCGCGGGCGTCGCGGTAGCCGAAAGCAACACTGGTGTGAATCGGCTTATGCAATGAACCGTGTTCAATCGGCTTTTGCCGGTCACTGTGCAATATGGCGGTCGTGAAACCGTATTTCTTTTCAGTCATAATAAAAAACCCGTCTTAGCGTGCGCCAAAACGGGTTGATGAAAAATTCACATCCCTTTTAGCGGCACTTGTTATGGGACTGCATTCCAAAAAACAGCGGAACTACCCGGGCGCCCGCAAGCAGAATAAAATCGGCGCAAACGTTATCGTAACGCAAAAAGAGAAGGATGCAAAATTATACTATGTGAACAGCGAAAAGTTCACGCTTGCGCGCGTTGGCTCAGCATGCTGTCCCAGATCGGTACGAATTCCGCCCTGACCCTTGCATAGCTGGGACGCTGCTGTGCGCGCTCATAGTAGCGAACGATGTTCGGGTAGTCGGCGTAAGACGCCACTATTTGCCCGTAAAAAAACGCAGGGATGGCGGCGCAGTCCGCCATCGAAAATTCGCCGCACAACCAGTCTTGGTTGGCGAGTCGTTTGTCGATCTGCTCGTAGCTGATGCGTAGGTATTTGCCGGCTTGGGCCAACTCCGCCTCGCCGTGCTTGCTGAAGCCCAACCGCTCAAACAGCAGCGTGGCACACGGATTGTTCAGGTAGAGATCGCTCATGCGATCCATAAAGCGGACCTGCCGCGCAGCGTCCACTCCTTCCGGAATCAGGCGCGTGCCGGTCGGATAATGCCCTTCCAGGTACTCAATGATGATCGTCGATTCCGGAACCATGTAGTCGTCGCCGGGATTCAACAGCGGGACTTTTCCTATCGGGTAGACCTGCTCATACTCGGCGCGGCCTTCCGGCGTCGTCAGATTGACGTGCACGAGTTCGCAGTCCACCTGTTTTTCGTAAAGAGCGATCAAGACTTTTTGCGAGTAGGTTGACAACGGGTTGTAGTAGAGTTTCATGATGTACTCCTTGATGGGTTGGACGTGAATGCTCGCTTAGTCGCCGAGCTGTGCCAAATTGGCGAGGCAGCCTTCCCAACCCTGGTTGTGTCGATCGCGTATTTCCGCATTTGCGAACTGTCGATGGGTCAGAGTGACATCGGTCCGGTCGCCATCCGGACGGAAAGTGACTTCTACTTCGGTGTTGACTTCGCTGCCATCCCAGCACCACGTAAAGCAAAGGCGTCGGTTGGTCACGATATCGCGATAGATGCCGCCTACGATGTAGGTCTGGCCGTCCGGACGTTGCATCACGATGCGGTACGCACCCCCCACCCGGAAATCGACTTCTGCCTCCGGAACGGTCATATCGCCATGCGCAAACAAATGTTTTATCTGCTCGCTGCTACTCCAAGCGGCAAAGACGCGTGCAACCGGAGCATTGCAGCGCTTATTAAGTGTTAGTTCCAACATGCATCAATCTCCTTGTGGCGGACGGTCTTCGACCGGGGTGAACAGGTCATCCAGCGCAGCCAGCCGGCGTTGCCAGAAGTTGCGGTAAATCAATATCCAATCCAGCGCCCCCGACAATGCCTCTGGATGCAGTGTCAACGTATGCACGCGGCCATCGATCCGCCGCGCAACGATGCCGGCTGCCTCGAGCACTTTGATGTGCTTGCTGATCGCGGCAAGAGACATCTCGAACGGTTCAGCCAATTCGCCGACACTGCGATCTTGCTCGGCCAACATGCGCACAAGCCGACGTCGGGTGGGATCAGCTAACGCCATGAACACTTGATCCAGCTTGACTGGCGTGGTAGCGGATTGGGTGTTGCTCATAAATAAATATTCAACCAATTCATTGAATTATAGAAGCCAAACTCTTATTGTCAACCATTTAGTTGAATGATTGGTCGAAATCGAGGTGTAGCGATGTGGTCATGCGACGGCATGGCGTGAAACGCCAATCACCGGTATTGCTGCAGCTTGTCCGACTCGACGACCAGCACGCCGCGCCTGCGTTGCCGACTGCGTTGCCGACTGCACCACATGGTCGAAATCAACCTGACGAAAGGCTTGCTGCGAACCGGCAACCTTGATGGTGGTGCCCAAGGCAGCACCATCAACACCTCGCATGCCGGCCAGTCGATCTCCTGCAAGCGGTCGAAATCGATCATATGCTGAACCAGCTTGGGACACCCGCCGAAGCCGCTTTGGGGGCGGCGCACCTCAGGTGCACGGCGTGCAGTGCGCAACCACCTCTCTTCCAATCCGGCCGGAGGCGCCGACTATGCATGCGGAGATTGCCATGATTGCCCTGCCGAATACCGCTTAATCGATCTGCGCCAGATTCAAATTCAATTGCGAGCGGATCGCATCTTCATTTTCCGGCTCAGGGTTATTGCGCGCGGTTTCGATCCTATCCAAATAGTCGCGCGAGATGTCGCCTGTCACATACACGCCGTCGAAACATGACGCCTCAAAATTCTTCAGGATTGGATTGACGTCGGAGATGGAGCGCCTCAACGCTTCTATGTCCTGATACACCAACGCATCTGCGGTAATCTCGCGGCAGACTTCTTCATCGGAGCGGCCATAGGCGATCAACTCATTACGCGTCGGCATGTCGATGCCGTATACGTTAGGAAATTTTACCGGCGGCGCGGCAGAGGCGAAAATAACCCGCTTGGCGCCGGAATCGCGTGCCATTTGCACGATCTCGCGGCTAGTGGTGCCGCGCACGATGGAATCGTCGACCAACAGCACGGTTTTCCCTTTGAATTCGGAGCCGATCGCGTTTAATTTCTGGCGCACCGATTTGCGCCGGATAGCCTGACCCGGCATCAGGAAGGTACGGCCGATATAACGGTTCTTGATGAAACCTTCGCGATAATCGAGATTCAGCTTGAGCGCCAACTCCATCGCCGCCGGACGCGACGAGTCAGGTATCGGCATCACCACATCGATATCGCCCGAAGTAAATTCACGCTTGATTTTATCGGCCAGATATTCGCCCATTTTCAGGCGCGTCGCATACACCGATGCGCCGTCGATGATGGAATCCGGACGGGCCAGATAAACGAATTCGAACGCACACGGATTCAATGATGGATTTTCCGCGCATTGCTGGTTGTACAGCTTGCCATCCATGTCGATGAAAATCGCCTCGCCTGGAATCACGTCGCGCAGAAAACGGAAACCCAAACCTTCCAGCGCAACCGATTCGCTCGCCAGCATGTATTCCGGACCTTTTTCGGTATCGTTAAAACCGATGCACAACGGGCGAATACCGAATGGATCGCGGAAAGCGAGCAGCCCGTAACCGGCGATCTGGGCCACCACCGCATAGGCGCCGCGCACGCGTTTGTGCAACGCCGCCACGGTCTTGAACAACGAAGTGGGGTCAAGCGAATAACCGACGGTCGCTTCCTGCATTTCATGCGCCAGCACGTTCAACAGCACTTCCGAATCGGAATCGGTATTGATATGGCGGCGGTCGTTTTTGAACATCTCGATTTTGAGCTGCTCAACGTTGGTCAAATTGCCGTTGTGCGCCAGCGTGATGCCGAACGGAGCGTTGACGTAAAACGGTTGCGCCTCTTCCGGGCTGGAGGAACCCGCGGTTGGATAGCGCGCATGGCCGATCCCCGCATTGCCCGACAGCGAACGCATGTTACGGGTGCGAAATACGTCTCGCACCAGGCCGTTGGCCTTGTGCATGCAAAACTTGTCACCGGAATTGGTGGCGATCCCTGCAGCATCCTGACCGCGATGCTGCAACAGCAGCAGTGCATCATAGATAAGCTGGTTGACCGGACTATGAGAAACGACGCCGACTATGCCACACATGGTGGACTCCTCAACTAATGCAATTTAAAACTTTATATATCTTGCGATATTGTCCGGCAAGAAAGGCTTGGCCGTGCGGGCGGCGGTTTCCGCCAGCGGACTCAAAAGCGCGTTCTTCCAGAAATCCTGTTGCGGAATTGCCGTCATTCCGCACACCAGCACTGCAGCCAAGACAATGACAAGGCCGCGTGCCAATCCAAACAATCCACCCAAACCACGATCCGCAACGGTTAGTCCGCCTGCCTTGACGACGGCATCGACGGCCATCGTCAACAACATCATCAGCAACCTTACGCCGATGAACAGCGCGATGAAAGCAACGATCAAACGCGTCACATGTCCCGGAATCACATCCGGTAATAGACCTGCCAAGGCACCGCTGTATGCGTTGGCGACCACCAGTGATACGATCCAGCCAAGCAACGACAAAATCTCCTTGACCAAGCCGCGCATCGTGCTGACGATAATCGAACAAATCAATACGAATAACACCAAATAATCAAAAATCGTCATGTGGCGACGAGGACATGGCGCGACATCATTTTCAGAATGGGGCGCAGCATGTCGTCAAGACGGCACCAAGGTGCCGTTCAATCCCAATTTGCTGAGCTTGGCGCGCGCGCCGTCGGCTTCATTCTTGCTGGCGAAAGGACCGATCCTTACCCGAATGCGCTCGCCGGATGCAGTAGGTACCTTCTGAGTATAGGACTTGATGCCGGCATCGCTCAACTTGCCTTGCAGCTCGCTGACCTTATCTTGCGACGCAAAAGCGGCGACCTGCACCACGAACCTGACGGGCTTCTTGTCTGCATTCGGCTTGTGGGAATCGACATCTTTGCCCTCAAGGATGGCCTCCGCACGGGCGTCGCCGCGCTTTTCAGACGGACGTTCAACCTTCGCCGGCTTCGCTTCGGCCTTTTGGGCGGCGTGAGACGGTTCTATCGGCTTAGCGCCTTCCTTGGTCTTGCTACCGGCGGCGTCCTCCGCACCCTGACCGCCATGCATCGCAGCGGCAGCAACCGGCTGCGCGGGAGCGGTCGCTTTGGGGCTCGCCGCTATCGCGTCCTCTTTGGCATTCGGCACCAGGATCACTTGTTCTCGTTGGCCCAGCGATTCAGCCACCGGAACCGAGGCTGCAGGCGTGGCAGGCATGGTAGGCGTTGCCGGTAATACGCCTGCGCCTGCGTCCGCCTGCGGTGGTTTGTCCTTGGACGGAATCTGGATCGCAATATTGTCCGTCTGCTGCTTCGGTTCAGAATCGAGGATCATCGGCAAGCCGATAACCACGGCCAGTACCAAGGCCACCGCCCCTACCAGACGCCGTCGCGCGCGTTTCTTTTCAGGCAACACCGGATCAACCGACTGATTGGCCGCCCCGCCCTGTCTGCGCGTGCCGCGACCACGCACGACGTGCGAATCCTCTTCGGCGCGCGAATAAAATTCGCGCTCGCCAGGTTTCGATTCCTGCTTGTTTTTACTGAAAAACGAGAACAAGCTCATGCGATTAATGATGAATTCGTCAATGATTTCGGGCCGCCATCACACCCGCGACTGTCAGGAATGATCCGAAAACCGCAATTCTATCATTCTCCCCTGCTCGTCTCATCGCATTTGCGAAAGCGTCTGCCGGCGAAGCGAAGATTTCTATGCTGCGCTCGTCTCCGGGCCGGTCGTTTGGCGTCACCCCGGCGAGCAACAACTTTTCCTTGATCTCCAGCGCCGACGCGGCTCGGGGCGACGGCAGGTCGGTCACGCACCAATGATCGACGCACTCTTTCAACTGCGTTATCACGCCATCGATATCCTTGTCGTGCATCGCACCGAATACCGCGTAGGTAAACGGATGAAACCCCATATTGCCCAAATTTTGTGCCAGCGCGGCGGCCGCATGCGGATTGTGCGCCACATCCAGAATCACCGTAGGCCGCCCCGGCAGCACTTGAAAGCGCCCCGGCAAATCGACCATCATCAGGCCGCTACGGATCTCCTGCGCGCCGACCGGCAGGCGCAGCCGCAATACGTCAAGCGCCGCCAGCACGGCGGAAGCGTTCAGCAACTGGTTGGCGCCGCGCAGACTGGGGTAACCGAGCGAATTGCGGCGCTGGCTGCGACCGCCGTAATTCCATTGCTGCTGGTCGCCTGAATAGTTGAAATCGCGGCCGAACAGCCATAAATCGGCGCCGATGCTCTCGGCGTGCTTGATCAGCGACTGCGGCGCGACCGGATCGCTGCAGATGGCGGGTTTGCCGGCGCGAAAAATTCCGGCCTTTTCAAAGCCGATCGCTTCTCGCGTATCGCCAAGATAGTCGGTGTGATCGATATCCACGCTGGTGACGATTGCCACATCGCCATCGATTACATTGACCGCATCCAAGCGTCCGCCCAAGCCGACTTCGAGAATCACCACATCCAACTCCGCCTGTGCGAACAAATGCATGATGGCGAGCGTCGTAAACTCGAAATAGCTGAGCGAAATATCGCCGCGCTTGGCCTCGACCGCAAGAAAGCTGGCGATTAGCGCATCGTCGGATGCGCATTCGCCGCCAATGCGCGCCCGTTCGTTGAAACGCAGGAAATGCGGTTTGATGTACAAGCCGACGCGATATCCGGCACGCATCAAAATCGACTCGAGCATCGCACAAGTCGAGCCTTTGCCGTTGGTGCCGCCGACCACGATCACCGGGCACTTGAATTGAATATCCAGTCTTTCCTTTACCGCGGCAACCCGCTCAAGACCGAGGTCGATGACCTTGAAATGGCGCGACTCCAACAGGGTCAGCCATTCCGCGAGTGTGGTGGGATGAATGTGCATTTCTTGAATAATATGGTGACGATACCAAAATTAAAAAGCCCGGTTTAATACGGGCTTTTTAATTTATTTGACTGTTCGACATGTTTGCAAAGAGTGGCTCAAGTGGGGCCGCGAAGCCCAACCTGCACACTACTCAGGCCAACACATCGGCCGGCTGATTTTGCAACAGTGCCAGCAAATGAGCGATTTCTTCGCGCATCTTGCGGCGATCTACAATCATGTCCACAGCGCCTTTTTGAATCAGGAATTCAGCGCGCTGAAATCCTTCAGGCAATTTTTCACGCACGGTGCTTTCAATCACGCGCGGACCGGCAAAACCGATCAATGCCTTCGGTTCGGCGATCACCACGTCGCCCATGAAGGCAAACGAGGCCGATACGCCGCCCATGGTCGGATCGGTCAACACTGAAATGAAAGGCAGCTTTTTCTCAGCCAATTTGCTCAACATGGCAGTCGTTTTCGCCATTTGCATGAGTGACAACAGTCCTTCCTGCATGCGCGCGCCGCCTGTGGCCGTAATGCAAATGAAAGGTACCTTTTGTTCCAGCGCCACCTGCGCGCCACGCACAAACCGTTCGCCGACCACAGAACCCATCGAACCGCCCATGAATTCGAATTCAAAGCAGGCAACCACGACCGGCAAGCTCATGATGGCGCCGCCCAACACTATCAGCGCATCGGTTTCACCGGTGGCCTCCATCGCCGCTTTCAGCCGATCCGGATACTTTTTGCTGTCCTTGAATTTGAGCGTATCGACCGGCAATGCTTCCTGGCCTATTTCATAGCGCCCACCGGCGTCCAGCAAGGCATCCAGCCGATCACGGGCACGGATGCGCATGTGATGGTTGCATTTTGGACACACATGAATATTGGACTCCAAATCGGTCCGGTACAGAACCGCCTCGCAAGACGGGCATTTGACCCACAATCCTTCGGGCACCGACTTGCGGATTGCGGTATCGGAACGCTGAATGCGCGGGGGCAGCAGTTTTTCCAGCCAACTCATGGAGACCTCATTTATTTTTTACCTGCCGCATTGTACCGTTCGCGTGCAAATGCGCCAAGTTTTGCGATAATGACAACATCCGCCATGCCAGGCATGGATATCCGGATGTTTGATATCCGGCAGCTTGTACTTTCAACTTATTCGTCCAACGCCTTGCGTATCCCCCGAAGAAAAGTCCGCACCGCGTCCACCGCTTGCTCGCGCGGCGAATTTTCGAGCTCCTGAATGATGCGGCTGCCGATGACGACGGCGTCCGACACTGCCGCTACCGCTTTGGCGGTGGCCGCATCGCGGATGCCGAAGCCGACGCCGATCGGCAGTTTCACATGCTTCCTGATCGCCGCAATGCGCTGCGCCACTTCTGCGGTATCGATATTGGCGGCGCCGGTCACGCCCTTGAGCGACACGTAGTAGCTGAAGCCGCTGCCTGCTTTGGCTACCTGTTCGATGCGTTCCTCGGTCGAGGTCGGCGACAACAGGAAAATCATGTCCAAGCCATTGGCGTGCATGCTGCGCGCAAATTCCTCGCATTCTTCGGGCGGGTAATCGACCACGATGGTGCCGTCGACGCCGGCCTCTTTGGCTGCCTCGATATAAGCCTGCTGCCCCATATGTTCGATCGGATTCGCATAGCCCATCAAGACGATCGGCGTGGTGGAATTAGTCTGCCGGAATTCGGCCACCAACGCCAATACGTCGCGCAAGCCGATGCCGAATTTAAGCGCCCGCTCGCAGGCCCGCTGAATCACAGGTCCTTCCGCCATCGGGTCGGAAAATGGCACGCCAAGCTCGATCACATCGGCGCCGCCGTCAACCAACGCATGCAACAACGGCACGGTGAGTTCCGGGTCCGGGTCGCCGGCGGTAATGAAAGTAATCAGGGCTTTCTTGTTTTGTGCCGCCAGGGCAGCAAATGTTGATTGAATTCTGGACATTTCAGATCGCCTTTTTCGTGCGTTCAGCTACCGTGTGCATATCCTTGTCGCCGCGTCCGGACAAGTTGACCAGAATGATTTTATCCTTGGGCAGCGTGGCCGCGAACTTGGCCGCATAAGCCAGCGCATGGCTCGACTCCAGCGCCGGAATGATGCCTTCGATGCGGCAGCACTGGTGAAAAGCCTGGATCGCCTCGTCATCGGTAATCGACACGTATTGCGCGCGCCCGCTATCTTTCAACCATGCATGCTCTGGTCCCACGCCTGGATAGTCGAGGCCGGCGGAAACCGAATGGGTCTCGATAATCTGGCCGTTCGCATCCTGCAGCAGGTACGTGCGGTTTCCGTGCAACACTCCCGGCGAGCCTGCCAGCAATGCGGCTGCATGGCGCCCGGTTTCCAGACCTTCGCCGGCCGCCTCCACCCCGATCAATCGTACATCCTGATGGTCGATATAGGGATAGAAAATACCCATCGCATTGGAGCCGCCGCCGATGCAAGCCATCACGTAATCCGGCTGGCGCCCGACCATTTCAGGCATTTGCTGCAGGCATTCGTCGCCAATCACCGACTGGAAATCGCGCACCATCATCGGATACGGATGCGGGCCGGC
>PKWO01000492.1:0-267 GCA_003132085.1 Oxalobacteraceae bacterium
CGATCAACAAGGAATGGGTCGAATACCACGTCAAGAAGTGCGATGTGATCCTGCCGCTGGTTGCAATTGCAACACCGTCGACTTACGTGAAAAAGCCGTTGCGCGTGTTCGAACTGGATTTTGAAGCCAACCTGCCTATCGTCCGCTCGGCGGCCAAATACAACAAGCACTTGGTATTTCCGTCGACCTCGGAAGTCTATGGCATGTGTCATGATGAAGAATTCGACCCGGAAGAATCCGAATTGATTTGCGGCCCGATCAACAAGC
>PKWO01000492.1:275-3641 GCA_003132085.1 Oxalobacteraceae bacterium
ACCCAATTTTTCGGCCACATCGTTCGCGGCGAGAATATTTCGCTGGTTGACGGCGGCGCGCAAAAACGCGCGTTCACCTATATTGACGACGGTATCGATGCGCTGATGAAAATCATCGACAACAAGGACGGCATCGCCACCGGAAAAATCTACAACATCGGCAATCCGGTCAATAATTATTCGATACGCGATCTGGCCGGCATGATGCTGAAGCTGGCTACCGAATACCCGGAATATGCAGACTCGGCCAAACATGTGCAAATAATCGAAACCACCTCCGCTGCATACTATGGCAACGGTTATCAGGACGTGCAAAACCGCGTGCCGAAAATAACCAACACCTGCGAAGAACTCGACTGGAAACCGACGACAACGATGGCCGATACGCTGCGCAATATTTTTAATGCGTACCGCGGGCATTTTGCCGAAGCCAAAGCCTTGATGGATTGAACACGCTCATTGCCTCTCATCACCCTCAAAATTGACGTAGATACCTACCGTGGCACCCGTGAAGGGGTGCCTAACCTGTCACGTCTGCTGCAACAACACGGCGCCCGGGCTACCTTCCTGTTTTCGCTCGGCCCCGACCATACCGGGTGGGCCTTGCGGCGCGCATTCCGGCCGGGCTTGCTGAAGAAGGTGTCACGCACCTCGGTGCTCGAACACTACGGCCTGAAAACCCTGATGTACGGCGTGCTGCTGCCGGCCCCGGATATCGGTAAACAGTGCACGGACGAATTACGCGCGGTGCGCGATGCCGGCTTCGAATGCGGCATCCATACCTGGGATCACACGCTCTGGCAAGACAACGTGCGCCGACGCGACGCGGCCTGGACCGGCAAGCTGATGCAACGCGCGTTTGACCGTTTTCTCGATATCTTCGGTGAAGCGCCGCGAACCCATGGCGCCGCCGGCTGGCAGATGAACCTGCACGCATTCGCCCAACTCGATGCGCTCGGCATCGCCTACTCGTCGGACGGGCGCGCGCTGCTCAATGACAGCGGGTGCCTGAGCAATCCCGCTGCCGGCCCGCACCGACTGCAAGTATCCGGCAAACCGTTTAACTGTATACAGCTGCCGACCACGTTGCCCACGCTGGATGAAATGCTGGGCCGGACCATAGACGGCGAACTCATCACGCCGTCAAATATTGCTGCCAAAATTTTGTGTGCCACGGAAACACCGCGCGACCATGTATTTACGCTGCACGCAGAACTTGAAGGGCAAAAACTCGCCCCCATCTTTGAACAATTGCTGAACGGATGGAAAGCACAGGGTTATGAATTTGGATCGATGGCCGATTATTATCAAAAGATAAAAAGCCAACCGTTACCTTTTCGTCCAGTCAGTTGGGGCGAATTGCCGGGGCGCTCCGGCGAATTGATCGTAGTTTGAATGGTGTAGGGCCGACAAAAATATTCCCGTCGTTCGGCGACCTGTTATGTGATTGCGGCTTAACCAGAATTCTTGCCTTTTGGTGAACTTTTCAGGCCGCCCAGAGTCTGATTACAGCGGATTTTCTACATATTGGGGAGTGCGTGTCCTGATCTGCGCATCCTTGAAAGACCCTCTAACCTCACTACAAGCGAATCGAAAAAATGGACCAGAAGAGCACCGTGGCTGAACGCCCATCTGCACTGAACATCACTGTTCCCGATTTTTCCGCGACGATGACCGGAGAACAAAATTTTGAGCTGTCTGCCTACCGAGGGAAAAACATCGTGCTGTACTTTTATCCAAAGGACAACACACCCGGCTGCACTACGGAAGGCATCCAATTTCGAGACCTGCACCAGCAGTTTCAGCAAGCCAATACCGAAATTTTTGGAGTCAGCCGCGATAGCATACGCTCACATGAAGGTTTCAAGTCCAAACTGGCCATGCCGTTCCAGTTGATTTCCGATCCGGACGAAAGACTTTGCAACATGTTCAATGTGATGAAAATGAAAAACATGTATGGCAAGCAAGCCCGTGGCATTGAACGCTCCACTTTTGTGATTGACGGCGCGGGTACATTGGTGAAAGAATGGCGTGGAGTGAAAGTGCCTGGACACGTCGATGAAGTACTGGAGTTCGTGAAGGCTCTTGCTTAAATATTACAACCCATTGAATTCAAAAGAATTTTCTTTGCAGAAAGCCGTTTACGGATTGGGTGCCAAGCCTTCCGAAACGGCTTTTTGTGCTTTGAAAATGCCCTCGTCTCTTGACCTTCCCCCGTTCGCTCCTTTAATTTATCGTTGAGGTCCTGATGCCCCTGCCAAAATTGCCTGTCAAACCTGCCGCACTGTTGTCTCCACGTGATTATCCGAAGGCGGAAAAAGGCAAGCCGATTAAGCCTCTTGTCTTAATCGAACCGGTAGCGCCCAAACTGCAACCGGTACCTGTCGCGCGCGCCAAAACCCCGGCACCCGTGGTGGTGGAAAAATCGGCCGCAGCCAAGTCCAAAACAGTGGAAGGCCGACCGAAATCAAGCACCAGCCGTACTGCCGACAAATTGGGGGTTACCAAACTGTTCGTGCTCGACACCAATGTGCTGATGCATGATCCATCTTCACTGTTTCGCTTTGAGGAACATGACGTCTATCTGCCGATGATGACGCTGGAAGAATTGGACGACCACAAGAAGGGCATGTCGGAGGTTGCGCGCAACGCCCGCCAGGTGTCGCGTTCGCTGGATGCACTGGTCGGCGGAATCGAAGATCACGCAATCGACCAAGGCATCCCATTGTCGAAGTTGGGCAACAAAGATGCGCGCGGCCGCCTGTTCTTTCAAACCAAGCTGCAAAACATCAGCTTGCCCGAGGGGCTGCCGGTCGGCAAAGCCGACAACCAGATTCTGGGCGTGGTGCGCGCACTGGAATTGCAATACCCGGGCCGCGCCATTGTGCTGGTATCCAAAGACATCAACATGCGCATCAAGGCGCGCGCGATGGGTTTGCCGGCGGAAGAGTATTTCAACGACCACGTACTGGAAGATACCGATCTGCTGTACTCCGGCATCATGCAACTGCCGGACGATTTCTGGAACAAGCACGCCAAGGGCATGGAGTCGTGGCAAGAGAACAAGCACGGCACCGGCTACACCTTCTATCGCCTGAGCGGCCCGGTGGTTCCAGCGATGCTGGTCAACCAGTTCGTGTTCATGGAGCCGAAGAACGGCGAACCCGCATTTTACGGTCATGTCACGCAGATCAACGGCAAGACCGCGGTGATTCAGACCTTGCGCGATTACGGCCATGCCAAGAACAGCGTATGGGGAATCACCTCACGCAACCGCGAGCAGAATTTTGCGCTTAACCTGTTGATGGATCCGGAATGCGACTTCGTCACCCTGCTGGGACAAGCCGGCACCGGCAAGACCCTGCT
>PKWO01000568.1 GCA_003132085.1 Oxalobacteraceae bacterium
AAATCGATTTTATTGAAATTAGACTGGCAGACATTTGGAGTAAGTATCCTCCCCGTGTCGCTTGACCCGGATTGATCGAGCTGGCGGAAGGTTGCCATCCGATGGGGTAACCACCTCACCTCCTGTCGATTACCTGAATCTGGAAATTGGCCCAGATGCATGCAATTGAGTGCCGGCAAACCGGACAGACGATCAAATACCCCTTCCCGCGCGTCGTGCTGCAACCTTGCCAAGCACCGCAAAGTCTTTATCACCATCGCCCTGGGCCAGCACTTCGATCAGGCTGTCTCGCACCACGCTCGCCACCGGCAACGCGACATTGACCGCCTCCGCTGCGGATAAGGCGAGCCGCACGTCCTTCAAGCCGAGCTTCGCCTTGAAGAGNNCCTGGTAGACCGGGCCGGGAAATAGTGTGTTCGTGATCAAGTCGAGAAAAACGTGCGGATCGATGCCGTATCCCGACATCAGCGTGGCGGCTTCGCCGGTGGTTTCTATCGCCGATGCCAGCATGAAATTCGCCGCCAGCTTGAACACGTTTGCGTGCTGCGGCTTGTTGCCGACACGCCAGGTTTTCTGGCCGATCACATCGAATACGGGTTGCACGCGGTCGATCGCTTCATCGCTGCCCGCTGCCACTATATTCAGTTTGCCCGCCGCAGCCACATCGGGCCGGCCGAGAACAGGCGCTGCCACATAGGCCACGCCATGCCGTTCGTGTAGCGCCACGAGTTCGTCGCAGAGTGCTATCGATACCGTTGCCATGTTGACGTGGATCAATCCCTTTTGCGCATGGGTCAGAAGGCTGCCATCGATCAGCACGGCGCGCAGCGCGGCGTCATCGGCGAGCATGGAAAACACCGCATCGCCGGCGAAGGCTTCGGCGGCGGTGTCGACCACGGTTGCCCCCGCTGCGGCGAGCGATTTGGCAGCACCGCTTGAACGATTCCAAACCCGCACTGAATGTCCCGCCTTCAACACATTGAGTGCCATTGCGCAACCCATGCTGCCCAGTCCAATAAAACCGATATTCATGCGAAACCCCTATCATGGTCGACGCATGCGTCGAGAATGGAGAACGACGTGCGCTCGTCAGCCGTCCAGCCGAAGACGTTGCCGCCGAAAGCGATGGGTGCGATCTGAAGGCCCGAGGTTCCTATTTTGCTTCTTTGCATTTCTTCTCCGATTATGAGGTGGACAACAGCCAAACGGTTAGCGTGTTGGCGGCGCCATAAATTCCGGCCCAACTGGATCCTTGATGTTGCGGTCAAGGATCGCGTCTATTTCTACCAGGTCGTCGGCGCTCAGCTTCCAGCCGAAAGCCTCATCGAGAGCTGCCAATTGCTCCGGTTTGCGTGCACCCCACAAGGCAATGGTCGGCCCTTGGTCCAGTATCCAGCGAATCGCCAAAGACAGGACCGATTTGCCATGCCGCTCATGGGCAAATTGGCGCAGTGCCTCGACAGCGTCCAGGTAGTGAGTGAAACGCGGCGCCTGAAATTTAGGATCGGCCTTGCGCAGATCGTCTCCATCGAAAGTCGTATCTGAATGCATGCGCCCCGAAAGCAGCCCCCGGCACAACGCACCGTATGCCAATACCGTCAATCCATGCTGCTTGGCGTACGGCAGTACATCGGCTTCAATAGTCCGTTCAAACAGGTTGTAGGGCGGCTGTATAGCCGCCAGCGGAGCGTGTTTGCGGAAACCGTCCATCTGCTCGGTGCTATAGTTGCTTACCCCTATTGCCAGTATCTTCCCCTCTTGGCGTAGCTTCTCCAACTCGATGGCGGTTTCCTCATGCGGCACCAAGGGATCGGGCCAATGCACCTGATAGAGGTCTATACGGTCGGTACGAAGCCGCCGCAGCGAGTCTTCAATCTCCTGGCGAATGCGCGTCGCGCTGGCGTTGCGTCTGACCTTTTCATCCGGCCATTCGAGCGCCACTTTAGTCGCAATCACCACTTGGTCACGGATTCCTTCCAATGCCTTTCCGACGAGTTCCTCTGAGTGACCAAAGCCGTAAACCGGAGCAGTATCGATAAGGTTGATGCCTGACTGCACGGCGCCGCGGATCGTTTCGATGGAACGAGCGTCGTCGCTTCCACCCCACATCCATCCACCAATTGCCCAGGTACCGAGACCAATGCGAGAAACCGGAGTATCAATACCGGGAATTTTGATTGTTTCAATGCTCATATTTTCCTTGAAGTAAACGTAACCGGAATAGATAGATGATAATAGATCATATGACGTTGAGATAAATTTAACGAAGCATTGACCTGATTGCATGCAACGAAATTCACGATGACCACTTTGAACCGCGCTTCACTCTCGGACCTCAACGTCTTTATTACGATCGTTCGGCGGCGCAGCTTCCGACAGGCAGCCATTGAATTGGATGTCACAACATCAGCTTTAAGTCATTCGATGAGGCATCTTGAATCACGGCTGGGTGTCAAGTTACTCAATCGCACGAGCCGATCGGTTGTGCCGACGTTGGCCGGCGCCGCTCTGGCAGAAAGACTTGAACAAGGTTTTCAGACCATCAGTGAAGCGCTAGGAAGTCTCGAATACTATCGCGGTACGCCCGCCGGCCGTTTGCGCATCAACGTGCCGCGGGATGCAGCGCGCTTGTTACTTGGCCCGGCATTGCCAAAATTCTTTGCACAATATGCCGGCCTCGAATTGGACATTACGGTAGAGGACCGACCGGTTGACATCGTTGCAGAGGGTTATGATGCAGGAATCCGGTATGGCGGAACCGTGCCCCAGGACATGGTCGCCGTACCGTTGACCGGAAAGCTTCGCTGGGTGGTCGTAGGCGCACCGGAATACTTGACCCGCAGGGGCCGTCCTCAGACCCCTGCAGACCTGATGAGCCATGCCTGCGTGCGCATGCGCCTTGGCGACAACTCTACGTATAAATGGGAATTGGGCGAGGGATCACGCGCGATCGAACTCGACGTTCCCGGACCGATCAGCGCCAATGAGACCGAAAGCGCCGTACTGGCAGCGATCAATGGCGTGGCACTTGCCTACTGTCTGGAGAGCCGGCTCGAACAGGAACTTCGCAGTGGACTTCTGGAAATCGTGCTTCCGGACTGGTCCGTCATGGGGGCGCCATTTTATATGTACTATCCGAACCGCCGGCAGACGCCTCCCGGCCTTCAGCAGTTAATCGAATGCCTTCGTGCCGAATCCTTACCGGTTCTTGCGCAAATCCGATAAATTTTCGATTAGCCACCACGATGAGAACAGACAACGGCAACTTCCTTGAACAAATTTGCTCTCGCCAGATAAGAAAATTCTCTTTCAGCCCGACTGATTTTTCAGGTGCGCTACCTGGGATTGAAAGGGAAAAAGAGGTAAAAACGAATCACGTTGTTCGCATCGCCACCGCTGTTCTCGGCCCAGGCCCTCCCTCCGTGCAGTTCCATGATCGAATGTACGATCGCCAAACCCAAACCGGTCGAGTCGGCGGAATTGCTGCGGGATTCGTCTGCCCGGTAAAAGCGTTCGAACAGCTTGCCGATGTATTCGGCCGGTATCGCAACGCCCGGATTGGAAACCACGAGCGACATGCCGTCCTCGCTGGCTTCCGACGTGATTTCTATCTTCTGACCCGCTTGTGTGTAACGCAGTGCGTTTGAAACGAGGTTGCTGACGGCACGCCGAAACAGGATTTTGTCGGCAACTATGTCGCCATTTACCCGGATCAAGAAATCGAGGCCAGCCTCTTCGGCAAGGTCTTCGAAGTAAGCGGCAATCTGCTCCATTTGCTGGGCGAGGTCGAGAGTCTCCAGATGAAGCGCCACCTGGGCATTGTCGGCGCGCGCAAGAAACAACATGTTCTCGATCATCCGCGTCAGGCGCTGAAACTCTTCCATGTTGGAAACCAGGAGTGCCTGGTATTCCTCGGCATCGCGTGCGCGCGACAGCGCGACTTCAGTCTGGCCGCGCAAATTGGCGATCGGTGTGCGCAGGTCGTGCGCCAGGTCTGCAGTGACTTGCGACAAGCGGGAAAAGCCATCGTCGAGGCGGCTCAACATGTCGTTCAGGGACAAGGCCAGCGCGCGCAATTCCTGCGGTACATCCTGTGCCTTCAAGCGCAGGTCCAGCCGGCTTGCGGTCACTTCGGCGACTTGCGCCGCCATGCGTTGCAGCGGAATCAGCGCCCGCCTGGCAAACAGGTATCCCAGCANNTGTCGCAATGATCGTTCGGCGATAGCGTTCGACTATCTGGTCGCGGTCACGCATGTCGCGTCCGATAAAAATCACGAGCGGCGTTCCATCGCGCAACTGGACAGTTTCAGCCATGCCGCGCACTGTACCCCAGGCGACAACGCCGGTCCTGGGCTGCCTGGCTGATTCGGCCAGCAAGGGCGAGCCGTCTATTCCCAGATGCAGCGATCCGAAGTGCAATAATCCGGGATCATCGGCGCTTCGCATTTCCATCACATAGTTGATATTTCCGGATAACTGACCCAGGAAAATATCGGCGTTGGCTTTCAGNNCAGGGCCGCTGGCGATGGTTGCTCGACGGCGAAGTGCTTCAGATGCACCATCTTGAGGGCCAATTCACTGTTGTATATGTCATCCATTTGGGAGATGAAACGCCGGTCGAGATGGCTTCCCGCCAGGTAAAAGGTGATTGCCGCGACGATCGCGAATGCGGCGGTGAAGGTCGCGGTGAGGGAAAGGCGCGGCATGTCGAATGTCAGTCCTGGCGCAAATCCAGCACGTAGCCCACGCCACGCACGGTATGGATCAGCTTGACGTTGAAATCGTCGTCGATCTTGGCGCGCAGGCGGCGCACCGCCACGTCGACGACATTGGTATCGCTGTCGAAATTCATATCCCAAACGGTGGATGCGATCTGCGTGCGGGTCAGCACCTCGCCGCGCCTGCGCGCAAGCAGTTGCAGCAGGGAGAATTCACGCGGCGTCAGCTCGATCCGCTTGGCGCCACGACACACCTTGCGCTTGATAACATCGATTTCCAGGTCGCCGATCAGCATATTTTCCGTCTCGCGCGGCGGCCCGCGGCGCAGCAGGCTGCGAACCCGGGCCAGCAGTTCGACGAAGGCAAACGGCTTGCTCAAATAGTCGTCGCCGCCGATTTCCAAGCCGCGAACGCGGTCGTCGAGCGCATCGCGCGCAGAGAGGAACAGCACCGGCGTGTCTTTCCGCAAACGTAGTTCCTTGAGCACTGCCCACCCGTCGATGCCCGGCAACATGATATCGAGAATCAGCAAATCATAGTCGTCGGTGCTGGCCATATGCAGTCCATCGGTGCCGTTGCGCGCGAGATCGACAGTAAAGCCGGATTCCTCCAGGCCCTTTTTCAAGTAATCCCTAGTCTTCGGTTCGTCTTCTATGACCAGTAGCCGCATGGGACGCAATATTGTCTGTGATTGGTTCGATGATGAAAACAATGGTACTCCTAGCCTGACGGGGATACATTACAAAAGCGTAATCTGTCCGACATTTTCCCGCAAGCCTCGCCATCCTACACTGCGCCCATCCTCCAAATAGGAAGTCGGCCATGTGGATTGTTCAAGTTGCGTTAAGAAAACCCTATACCTTTATTGCGCTTGCGTTGCTCTTATTGATCGGCGGCGGCACAATTATCGCGCGCACGCCGACGGATATCTTTCCGAACATCGAGATTCCGGTGTTGAGCGTGATCTGGACCTATAACGGTCTATCGGCGGAGGAAATGGGACGCCGCATCACCGGCCCCTACGAACGCGCCATAACAACCGATGTCGACGACATCGAACATATCGAATCGCAATCCCTGAACGGCGTCTCGGTCATCAAGATATTTTTCCATCAGGGCGCGGATATCAACCGCGCCATTGCCGAGGCCGCAGCCAACGCGCAGTCGCTGCTGAAGATCATGCCGCCCGGGACGCTGCCGCCGATGGTAATGTCATATAACGCGTCAACCGTGCCTATTCTCTCACTGGCGCTGTCGAGCAAGGAGCTGCCTGAACAGACGCTGTACGATTTGGGCAATAACGTCATGCGCACGCAGCTTGCCACAGTGCAGGGAGCGGGCGTGCCGATTCCCTACGGCGGCAAGGTGCGGCAGGTGATGGTCGACCTGGACATGCGCGCGTTGCAACAGAAGCGAATGTCCCCGCTCGACGTGGTCAACGCGATCAATGCACAGAATCTCACGCTTCCGGGCGGGACCGCCAAGATCGGAGGCTACGAATATACCGTCAACCTGAACGGCAGCACGCAGACCGTCGACCAGCTAAACGATATCCCGGTCCAGAGCGGCCCGAACGGCGTGATCTACATCCGCGACGTGGCCCATGTACGCGACGGCTATGCGCCGCAAACTAACATCGTGCGCCACGACGGCGAACGCGCCACATTGATGGAAATCAGCAAGCGCGGGAGTGCATCTACGCTGGACATTATCGCTCGGGTCAAGGACATGCTCCCACGCATCAAGCAAATGCTGCCGGCTTCCCTCAACATCGAGACCGTCTCGGACCAGTCCATATTCGTGCAAGGTGCCATTGACGGCGTCGTCCGGGAAGGTGTGATCGCGGCGGGACTGACGGCGATGATGATCCTGTTTTTTCTCGGCAGCTGGGAATCGACCCTGATTATCGCAGTCTCGATTCCGCTGGCCGTCATCGCCTCGCTGGCCACCTTGTCTATCCTCGGCGAAACCATCAATATCATGACGCTAGGTGGTTTAGCGCTGGCCGTCGGCATTTTGGTCGACGACGCGACGGTGGCAATCGAGAACATCACCCATCATCTTGAGCAGGGCAAGCCCTTGATCGAGGCGATCCTGGACGGGTCCGGTGAAATTGCCCTGCCGACGCTGGTGTCGACCTTGTCGATCTGTATCGTATTCGTCCCGATGCTGCTCTTGTCCGGCGTCGCGCATTTTCTCTTTACACCGCTGGCGTTAGCGGTTGTGTTTGCGATGATTGCCTCATATCTGCTGTCGCGCACGCTGGTGCCGACGCTGGCCATGTATTTGCTGCGCCGTGTGAACCACGCTGCCCCGGCAAACCCGGGACGCTTCAAGCGTGCGCAGCAGCGCTTTGAAGCGGGATTGGCGCGCGTCCGGCATTATTATGCCGGCCTGCTGACGGCGCTGTTGCACCGACCGCGCTCGGTCATGTTGGCATTCTGCTGCGCCTGCCTGCTGTCACTAGCGCTCTTCCCGCTGCTTGGCGAGGATTTTTTCCCCCAGGTCGATACCGGCCAGATCAAGCTGCACGTGCGCGCTCGCGCCGGCACGCGCATCGAGCAGACAGCCGCCCTGGCCGACCAGGTTGAAAACACGATACGTATGGTCATTCCCCCCAACGAACTGGAGACCATCGTCGACAACATCGGATTGCCGACCAGCGGCATCAATCTCACCTATAGCAGCTCGGCTCCAATCGGCGCCTCAGACGCGGACATTCTGGTGACGCTGAAACCCGAACACAGGAAAACCGCGAATTATGTTGCTACGCTCAGGGCCACGCTCGGCGACCGCTACCCAGGCGTGACGTTTGCCTTCCTGCCAGCCGATATCGTTAGCCAAATCCTGAATTTCGGCTTGCCGGCGCCGATCGATATCCAGGTCGTGGGACAGCATCTCGCACAAAACCGGGAATTTGCCGCGCAATTGATGGATCAGTTGCGCGGAGTGCGCGGCCTGGTCGACCTGCGCGTCCAGCAGCCGGGCGATGCGCCGGGCATCGACGTTGAGGTGGATCGAACCAAGGCGCTGCAGGCCGGCATGCAACAGCGCGACATTGCCAGCAATCTGCTGATCGCGTTGTCGGGCAGCTCGCAGACCGCGCCGAACTTTTGGCTCAATCCGCAAAACGGCGTCAGCTATCCGGTGACGACGGAAATGCCGCAGTATTCGGTTGATTCCCTGCAGGCGCTGTCCAATCTGCCGTTGACCTCCAATGCAAGCGCTGCCGCGGCGCCGCCGCGCAACGTGATACTCGGCACCTTCGGCAGCCTGTCGCGCAACATGCAGCAGGCGGTCGTCTCGCACTATAACGTCCAACCCCTCATCGACATCTACGGTTCGGTACAGGGACGCGACCTCGGCGCGGTGGCGGCCGACGTCAACCGGATCATCGAACGCAGCAAAGCCCAATTACCGAAAGGGGCCTCGATCGTGGTGCGAGGGCAGGTGCAAACCATGCAATCCTCGTTTACCGGACTGTTCTTCGGCATCGCCATGGCGATCGGGCTGGTTTATATACTGATGGTGATCAATTTCCAATCCTGGGTCGATCCGCTGATCATCCTGGGCGGCCTGCCCGCCGCATTGGCCGGCGTGCTATGGATTTTATTTATCACTAATACCCATCTCAGCGTGCCGGCCTTGACCGGGGCCATGATGTGCATCGGCATCGCCACCGCGAACAGCATCCTGGTCATCAGCTTCGCGCGCGAAAAGCTGAAGGCCGGCGCGGAACCGCTACGCGCAGCGCTGGAAGCGGGCATCGGGCGCTTCCGTCCCGTGCTGATGACGGCCCTCGCCATGTTGATCGGCATGGTGCCGATGGCTCTGGGTCTGGGCGACGGCGGCGAGCAGAATGCGCCGCTCGGACTGAGCGTGATCGGCGGACTGGCGGCGGCAACGCTTGCTACTTTGCTGATCGTTCCTGTGTTGTTCTCTCTCGTGCATCAAAGGTTAGGTAAACATGAAACCACTCACTAAATCGATCCTGTTGGCGGCGGCGTTCTCAGCTTTTCTGGCCATCGGCATCGCACAGCGCATCCATGCAAGCGCCGTGCTGACCGAACAAACCGCGGCGATTGCCCTGCCCACGGTGTCGGTGCAAGCGCCGCAGCCGACCCCTGCCATCCAGGAACTGGTCGTTCCGGGCGACGTGCAGGCATTGCAGGAAACGCCCATCTACGCGCGCACGAACGGCTACTTGCGCAACTGGAAGACCGACATCGGCACGCGTGTGAAGGCGGGGGCGCTGCTGGCGGAAATCGATGTCCCCGAACTGGGCGATCAACTACGGCAAGCGCATGCCGGCGAACAATCGGCGCAAGCGGATGCCGATCTGGCCCAAGTCACCGCCGCGCGCTATCAACAACTGGTCAAGGGTAACGCGGTTTCGCAGCAGGATACCCAGGTCAAGAGCGGAGAGGCGCAGATGAAAGCCGCCGCGCTGGCTGCGGCCAAGGCGAATACCGAGCGTCTGACCCATTTGCAATCCTACGTCGAAGTGCGGGCGCCATTCGACGGCGTGATTACGACCCGCAATGTCGATGTCGGCACGCTGATCGATGCCGGCGCTGCGCGGCCTCTGTTTGCGATCGCCAAGATCGACAAGCTGCGGGTGTATGTCGAGGTGCCGCAAGATTACTCGGCCAACGTGAAAAACGGCATGCCGGGCTACCTGTCGCTGGCCCAGTACCCGGGCCGCAAGTTTGCCGGCGTCGTGGTGCGCAATGCCAATGCCATCGATCCCGTGGCGCGCACGCTGCGAGTCGAGTTGGACGTCGATAATCAGAAGGGCGAATTGTTGCCTGGCTCGTATGCGCAGGTTCATCTTGAATTGAGCGCCGCGCCGGGATTTTCGGTGCCGGCCGGGGCGCTGATTTTCGGCCCCGCAGGCGTGCAGGTGGCGGTGGTGAGCGCCGGCGACACCTTGCTTCTGAAGCCGGTGATCCTTGGTCGCGACTTTGGCAGCCGGGTCGAAATAGCCGGCGGCCTGGCTGCCTCCGACCCGGTAGTCACCAATCCGGCCGATAGCGCCTTTTCCGGCATGAAGGTAAAGGTCGTCAAGCCGCTCGACGCAAGGGATAAATCATGAACAAACGTAAACTTTCCATCCTTGTCATGGCACTCGCCATGCTCGCAGGCTGCGCGACCGGCCACGAGTATCAACGGCCGCAAGTGACGGTGCCGCAGGCATACCAGGGTGCTTCCACTTTGTCGGGACAGGATTGGATCGCCGGCGAACCGGCCGACGCTGCAGCGCGCGGGCCATGGTGGCACGCCTATGGCGATCATGTTCTCGACGCACTGGAAAACAAGGTCGGAACCGGTAATCAGTCGGTGCAAAAGACGCTGGCCCAACTGATGGCCGCCAAGTCCCAAGTCAATGAAGCCAGGGCGGGCTATGCCCCGGTAGTCGGTGTCGGCGTCGCTGCGGACAGATCGCGCACATCGGCCAACGTGCTCGGTAAATCGCTCGCCGGACAGACCGTGCCGGACTACTTCGGTGCACTGGACATATCCTGGGAGCCTGACCTGTGGGGCCGCATCGGCCATACGGTCGATTTGGCGGATGCGAATTTCCAGGCCGGGGCGGCGGAGCTTGCCGCAGTCGAACTCAGCGCCCATGCGGAACTGGCGATCGCCTACTTCAATGTTCGCGTCATCGACGAAGAAAGGAAGATACTCGATCAGAGCGCGCAGGTCGAATTGCAGGTTCTCGACATGGCGCGCCGGCGATATGCCGCCGGACTCGATTCGCAGGCGGAAGTCGAACAGGCGCAGATGCAGGCCGCCGCCACGCAGTTACAGGCGAGCGATCTTGGTGTTTCGCGTGCAAATTACGTGCATGCGATCGCCACGCTGATCGGCGAGCCGGCTTCCAATTTCAAGCTTGAAATGGGTGATTTCACTTATGACATGCCTAAAATTCCCCTTGGACTTCCGTCAGTGCTTTTGCAGCGCCGTCCAGATATCGCGGCGGCCGAGCGGCGTGTAGCGGCGGCCAATGCAAGTATCGGTATCGCACAATCGGCGTTTTATCCCAATCTTGTTTTGAGTGCAGGCGCCGGCTTTGAGAGTTCTTCCTTGGCCAGTTTGCTTACCGCGCCCAGCCGAATGTGGGCATTGGGGCCGGCCTTGATCGGCACGCTGTTCGATGGCGGCGCGCGCCACGCCAGGTTGGAAAATGCCAACGCGCAATTCGACGTCGAAGCAGCTGCCTATCGGCTGACAGTTCTCAGTGCATTCCAGCAGGTCGAGGATCAACTCTCCACGCTAGCTGTCTTGACGCGTGAAGCGGAACAACAGCAACAAGCCTCGCGTGCTTCCCGAATCGCCTTGGCGTTGAATATCCAGCGCTTCGACGCCGGAGCCGTCAGCGCAATGGACATGGCCGCTGCCGAGGTCATCGCCTTCGACCAAATCGGCAAGGAGCTGAATATCAGGCGGCGTCAGTTCGACGCGAGCGTGATGCTGGTCAAAGCCTTGGGTGGCGACTGGAAGGTCGCGCAGTGAGGATTCTTGCAGTGGTTGACCTGAACGCCATCCACAGCGAGGTAGGGCGAGGGCGCAATGGGCTTTATCTA
>PKWO01000237.1 GCA_003132085.1 Oxalobacteraceae bacterium
GCCACTCGTCTTAGTAAGGGTAGCCCCCCTACTATCTTCCAAAAGGAAACGAGAACATGCCTTACCCACGATTGACCGGCACGCTGGCCATAGTCGCCGCCTGTGTCTCCATCTGCGCACACGCCCAGACGCGCGAACTGCACATTCCATCCGGCGACCTGAAAACGGCGCTGGACCAATATGCGCTGCAATCGGGCGTGCAGCTGCTGTACAACGCGGACGACGTCAAAGGCTTGTCGACCAAGGGCGTGGACGGTGCGCTGCCGCAGGACCAGGCGATGGCCGCGCTGCTGGACAACAGCGGCCTGTCGATGAAGCGGGACGGCGCCGGCGGTGTCGTCCTGTTTCGTGACGCCACACCCGCAGAAGCGCCAGTCGATGAAGTAGTCGTGACGGGCACCGCCGCCAAGCACACCAAGATACAGACCAGCTACTCGATCACCACCATCAACGAGGAAACGCTGCGCATGCAGGCGCCAACGTCGGTGACGGAAGCGCTGAAATCGGTGCCCGGCTTCTGGGTCGAAGCGTCGGGCGGCGAAGCGTCCGGCAATATTCGCGCGCGCGGCATCCCGGTCGACGGCTTCGGTTCCGTCACGCTGCTGGAAGACGGCATCCCGGTGCAACACGATCCGGCGCTGGGTTATCTGAACGCCGACCAGGCCTTCCGCCTCGATGAAACGATAGATCGCATCGAAGTCGTGCGCGGCGGCCCGTCCTCCGTGTTCTATTCGAATGCGCCGGCCGGCGCGATCAATTTCCGCTCGCGCGAAATCGGCGATGCGCCCAACGGCCTGGTCAAACTCACCCTCGGCGACTACGGCCTGCGCCGCGAAGACTTCTGGTACGCGACGCCGCTGGCCGATGGCTGGGGCATCGGCATGGGCGGCTTTCAGCGCACCGACAACGGTATCCGCAGCCCCGGCTTCCACGCCGACAACGGCGGCCAGGGACGCCTGAAGCTGACCAAGGAACTGGACCACGGCCGCTTCACGGTCGACGTCAAGCACATGGACGACAAGGTCTATCTTGACCTGGGCGTTCCGATGATCATCAATCCGGGCGGCTCGTACAGCCCGGTGGCCGGTTTCAACGGCAACTACGGCACCATCGCCGGCCCGCAGACGCAGAACATCTCCATGAAAATGGGGAACGGCAGCAACTACAACTTCGATAATACCGAGGGCACCCACGTCAAGCGCGACCAGCTCAGCCTGACGCTCGAAAAGGACCTGCCCGGCGACTGGAAACTGAACGAGGCGATGCGCTTCTCGCAAACGGATACCCAGCGCAACGGCGTCTATCCGAACCAGATCATGAGTATCCAGAGCCTGTTGTCCAGCTCGCAGTCCTTGCTCAGCTACGTGCCGGGCGCGACGCAGCTGGCCTTGCAGCCGACCAACGCTCCTGGCACCAACTACACCAATCCAAACAGCATGGTCTTGATCGGCGGCCTGCGCGCGATCACCATGCCGGTGCATGAGCAGATCAACGATACCCACATCGGCCGCAAATTCGATCTCGACGGCCAGACGCATAACGTCACCGCCGGTTACTACTACGCGCATTTCACGCAGGACTTCGACCGCTATTCTTCGTCCGTCCTGCTGGGCGCGCAAAGCAATGCGCCGCTGCTCGACCTGGTGGGCACCAATGCCGCCGGCACCGTGCTGGGCAGCGTTACCGACCACGGCATCTACAACTACGGCTATGAATGGGCTCATGCCGGCGGCACCTCGACCACCAACGCACTCTATCTGTCCGACGAATGGCAGGTCAACAACAAGCTGCGCATCGACGCTGGCGTGCGCGACGAGCAAGTCGAAACGGCAGGCTGGACGGAGTTGTCGCAGACGGTCAACCTGGGCACCTTCGCCACCTCCAAGATTCTGACCGGCACCGGACAACTGGCCACGTACGACCACACCTTCCGCAAAACCGGCTGGACGCTGGGCGCGAACTACCAACTCGACCGCGATGCAGGCGTTTTCGGCCGCTGGACCAATGCGTTCCGCCTGCCTAACCTGAGCTCGTACATCACGAGCCCGACCGCCACGCCGATTACCCAGACGATGGGACTGGGCGAAATCGGCTACAAGTACAAGAGCCCGCTGGTCGAGTTTTATCCGACGATGTTCTACACCACGTACGACAACGTCAGCTACACCAACCAGGTGTTCAGCCTGAACAATGCGACCGTGGTTCCGGTGATAGGCTACGCGTCGACCAAGACCTATGGCCTGGAGCTGGAAGGCAAAGTCAATGCGGCGCCGTGGGCGGACTTTGGTTTCGACGCCACGCTGCAGCAGCCAAAATACAAGGACTTGATCTATAACGACCAGGTCAATGGCCAGCCGGTGCTGCGCAATTACGATGGCAACCAGCTGATCCGTGTGCCGAAGGTCAGCTATCGTTTGGTGCCCGGCCTGAACCTGATGAACGATCGTCTGCGCCTGCAATTCTCGTATGAATATGAAGGCAAGCGCTTTGTCGACGCCGCCAACACGGTGGTGCTGCCGTCCTACCAGACGGTGAACTTCTCGTCGCGCTATGCGCTCAGCAAGGCGACGTCGATTTACTTCTACATCGACAACCTCAACAACTCGCAGGGACTGACCGAAGGTAATCCGCGCGCCGGTGAAATCGTCAGTGCAGATGCTGGCGCCAATGCCTTCATCGCGCGTCCGCTGCTGGGACGTTCGGTGCGCCTGGCGATGATGTATCAGTTTTAATCCGGTGTACTAGCGCGTTAATCCCGCAGGCAGTCGCAGCGATGCAACTGTCTGCGTTTTTGTTCATGAGGCCTGTTTGAATATGCGTATCTACTCTTTGTTGCTGTTGTTGTTGCTGGCCTGCGCCAGCGGCGCGCGCGCCGATGCACCCGATCTGGAGCTGCGCGGCGAGATTACCTTTGCCGATTACCACCACTACCGCAGCGTGCCGTTCACGGTGCCCGCCGGCGTCGAGCGCATCACTGTGGTGTTCGACTATACCGGCAAGGACGCGCACAGCGTGATCGACCTCGGCCTGCTGGGAGCGGATGGTTCGCTGCGCGGTTGGAGCGGCGGCAGCAAGCGCGTCTTCACCATAAGCAGCGTTGATGCCACGCCGTCCTATCTGCCGACTCCGATTGTCGCCGGCCAGTGGGCGCTGCTGCTGGGCATACCCAACATCCGCGCGGACCAGACTGCCCGCTACACGGCGCAAGTGTATTTTTCGCGTGGACTGGCGATTGCAGATGAGCCGCAGGTCTTGCGCGTGCCGCTTAAAAGCGGCGCGGCCTGGTATCGCGGCGACTTGCATATGCACACCGCGCACAGCGACGGCAGCTGCGCCAGCGAAGGCGGCAGCAACATCCCTTGTCCGCTGTATTTGACGGTGCAAGCCGCGGCGGCGCGCAAGCTCGACTTCATCGCCATCACCGAACACAACACGATTTCTCACGCTCAGGCGATACGCGAGTTGCAACCCTATTTTGATCATCTGCTGCTGATGCCAGGCCGTGAATTGACCACTTTTTCAGGGCACGCCAATTTGTTCGGGACCGTGGCGCCGCTGGATTTCCGCATCAGCGCGGAAGGCTATCCCGACGGGAACGGGCTGCTCGATGCCGCCGCCAAGCTGGGTGGACTGGTGTCGGTCAACCATCCTCGCCTGCCCTCCGGCGAAATGTGCATGGGTTGCGGCTGGAGCAATCCGGCAGACTTGCGCAAGGTGCAGGCAATTGAAGCAGTTAATGGCACCGATGCCGATTCGCTGCTCTGGTCCGGCATCCCGTTTTGGCAGGAGCAGCTTCAGCATGGGTTGCGTCCGACCGCCATCGGCGGCAGCGACAACCACAAGGGCGGCCAAGCCCGCAGCGACGGCAATCGCGTAGGCACGCCGACCACGGTGGTCTATGCGTCCGAACTGTCGCAGCTGGCCATCCTCGACGGCATCCGCGCCGGCCATGTCTTCGTCGATGTCGATGGCAGCAGTGACCGCATGCTGGAACTGAGCGCGACGGTCGGCGACGCCGGCACCAGCAAGCACGTCATCATGGGCGATGACCTGGCCGCACGCTCCGGTGCGGTCGTGCATTTCACGGCGCATGTGGCGCATGTGGCGGGCGCACGCATTGAATTGATACTTGATGGCGTGGATGCCGGCCTGCTGGCGCAGACCGACATCGATAGCGATGACGCCGAGCGCCCCTTTAATTGGACCAGCGACGGCAAGCCGCATTGGTTGCGGGCTTCCGTGCGCGATAGGCACGGGCACCTGCTGCTGTTGGGTAATCCGATCTACATCCACCCTGTGAGCGCGCCATGAACAGCACTGACTTCCACAGTCACTACTCAGTTACCCCCGACGGCACTGGACACGGAGAGCATCCGCTCAACGTAGCGCGCTGTACGTAGTGCATACGAGGGGGCCGGTTATGCCTATCAAACTCGTGGGCCGTTGTCCTAGCCGACGGGCATTGCTGCTGCAGCGATAATGGGTATTGCAAAATGGGTAAGGGAAATGGCGCCTAGCGCGCCGTGTCGGCCGGTTGCTGAAATCGGTTCGCCGGCGCCATGCAAAGCCGCTTTCCGCTTGAAAATTGCCCATGAATTGCGTCGGCGAACCTCATTAGGAAAGAACTTTATTTCGCAGGAAAGAACTTTATTAGTTGGGAAAGAACTTTATTAGTTCTCAACAACAATCACCCCGCAACGAGCATACTCACTCCACCGTAACCGACTTAGCCAAATTCCGCGGCTTATCCACATCCGTCCCTCTGGCCAACGCGGTGTGATAGGCCAATAACTGCAGCGGCACCGTATGTAAAATAGGCGACAGCAATCCGTAGTGCTCAGGCAAACGTATCACATGAATACCCTCGCTCGGCGCAATGCGCGAATCCGCGTCGGCGAACACATAAAGTTGGCCGCCGCGCGCCCGCACTTCATGCATATTGGACTTCAGTTTTTCAAGCAACGCATCGTTCGGCGCAATGGTGACCACCGGCATCTCTTCCGTTACCAGGGCTAGCGGGCCGTGTTTCAATTCGCCGGCCGGGTACGCTTCGGCATGGATGTATGAAATCTCTTTCAGTTTCAATGCGCCTTCCAGGGCGATCGGGTAGTGCAGGCCGCGCCCCAGGAATAGCGCATTTTCCTTGCGCGCGAAGTCGTCGGCCCAGGCGATGATTTGCGGCTCAAGCGCCAACACGGCGGTAATCGCCAGCGGCAAGTGGCGCATTGCCTTCAGGTGTGCGGCTTCCTGTTCGTCGCTCAGGCGGCCTTTGGCTTGCGCCAGCGCCAGCGTCAGCAAAAACAGAGCGGTCAACTGGGTGGTAAAGGCCTTGGTCGAGGCGACGCCGACTTCAACGCCGGCACGCGTAATGTAGGCAAGCGTGCATTCGCGCACCATCGCGCTGGTGGCGACGTTGCAGATGGTCAGCGTATGCTGCATTCCTTGCGCGCGTGCGTGCTTCAGCGCGGCCAGTGTGTCCGCGGTTTCGCCGCTTTGAGAGACGGTGACAACCAATGCGTTCGGATTCGGGACGCTGTCGCGGTAGCGGTATTCGCTCGCGATCTCGACGTTGACCGGCACCTTTGCTACCGACTCGATCCAGTATTTGGCGGTCAGCCCGGCATAATAGCTGGTGCCGCAGGCGAGGATCAATACCGAGTCGATTTGCTTGAATACGCGGTAAGCGTTGTCGCCGAATAACTCAGGCATGATGCCGCTGACCCCTTCCAGCGTATCGGCAATCGCGCGCGGCTGCTCGAATATTTCCTTTTGCATGTAGTGCCGGTAAGGGCCGAGCTCGGCGGCGCCGGTGTGGGCATGGACGGTGCGTACTTCGCGTTGCACTGCCTTACCGGCCGCATCGACAATCCAGCAACGTTGCAGTTGCAGATCGACGACGTCGCCTTCTTCCAGATAAATGATTTGGTCAGTCGTCCCGGCCAGCGCCATCGCATCCGATGCCAGAAAGTTTTCACCCTGGCCGACGCCCACTATCAGCGGCGAGCCCTGCCGCGCGCCGATCACGCGATGCGGTTCGTCGCGGCAGAATACCGCGATCGCATACGCACCGGTCAGCCGTTTGACGGCATGTTGTACGGTCTCGAACAAATCGCCGGTATACAGTTGGTCGATCAGGTGGGCGATGACCTCGGTGTCGGTCTGGCTTTCGAAGACATAGCCGGCGGCGGTCAGTGCGGCCCGCAACTCATCATGGTTTTCAATGATGCCGTTGTGGACCAGTGCAATTCGTTCGCGCGAGAAGTGCGGGTGGGCGTTGTGCGACGCTGGTGCGCCGTGGGTTGCCCAGCGGGTATGCCCGATGCCCACGGTGCCGCGCAGCCGCTTCGGCGCCGTGGCCACCAGGCCGTCGACCCGGCCGGCCTGCTTATGGACCTTCAGGCTGCCGTGGCTCAGCACGGCGACGCCGGCCGAGTCGTAGCCGCGGTA
>PKWO01000242.1 GCA_003132085.1 Oxalobacteraceae bacterium
GTCGATGCCACCCACAGGCGCAGGATGTCTGCACCCAGCGTGTCGGAGATCTTTTGCGGGGCGAGCGTGTTGCCCAGCGATTTAGACATTTTCTTGCCTTCGCCGTCGACCACGAACCCATGCGTCAACAACGCTTTATATGGTGCGCAACCATTGAGCATCGACGACGTCAGCAGCGACGAATGGAACCAGCCGCGATGCTGATCCGATCCTTCCAGATACAGATCTGCCGGGAAATGCGATTGGGCTGCATGCGAGCCGCGCAATACGGTTTGATGGGTGGTGCCGGAATCGAACCAGACATCCAGCGTATCTTTGTTTTTTACATAATTGACAGCATCGTCACCCAGCAATTCTTTAGGGTCGAGCGTCTGCCACGCCTCTATCCCGCTTTGCTCGACGCGCTTGGCTACCGCCTCCAGCAATTCCTGTGTGCGCGGATGCAATTCTCCGCTTTCCTTGTGAAGGAAGAAGGCCATCGGCACGCCCCATTGGCGTTGACGCGACAGGGTCCAGTCGGGGCGGTTGGCGATCATCCCATGCAGACGCGCTTTGCCCCAGGCCGGATAGAAATCGGTTTCGTCGATACTGCGCAGCGCTGTTTGGCGCAGCGTAGGGCCGCCGTCCTTGGGCACGATATCCATGCCGGCGAACCATTGCGACGTGGCGCGATAGATGATCGGCGTCTTATGACGCCAGCAATGCATGTAGCTGTGATCGAACATCACCAGGTTGAACAGTGAACCGGTTTCCTCGAGTTTTGCGCATATCGGTTTGGAGGCTTCCCAGATCGTCATGCCGTTAAAGAACGGCAGCCACGACGCATATCTACCGTCGCTCATGACCGGTTTGAGGATGTCGTCGTCGCGCATCCCGTGCGCTTTGCAAGAGATGAAGTCATCCAGGCCGTAGGCGGGTGACGAGTGGACGATGCCGGTGCCGGTATCGAGCGTTACGTAATCGCCCAGATATACCGGTGAATAGCGGTCGTAGCCATGGTCGGCAGCGGCAAACGGGTGTTTGAATTTGATCAGTGACAGCGCCGCGCCCTTGCAGGTGGCGATCACGCTGCCTACGAGGCCGTAACGCTGCAGGCAAGCCTGCACTAGGTCCAGCGCCAGCAGTAACAGCAATGGCTCGCCATTGCGTGCCGTTTGCACCAGCGCATAGTCGAATTCCGGATGGACGTTCAATGCCTGATTGGCCGGGATGGTCCATGGGGTCGTGGTCCAGATTACGCAATAGCCTTTTCCGGGCGGCAGTGCTGCCAGACCGAACGCGGCGGCGATCTTTTCCGGTTCTGCAAACGGGAAGCCGACGTCGATGGCCGGATCGCGCTTGTCCTGGTATTCGACTTCGGCTTCGGCAAGTGCCGACTCACAATTGAAACACCAGTTGACCGGCTTCAAGCCGCGATAGACATATCCCTTTTCCAATAATTTGCCGAGTACGCGGATTTCGTCCGCCTCGTTGCCGAAGTCCATGGTTTTATACGGATTGTCCCACTCGCCCAAGACCCCGAGACGGATGAAATCCTTTTTTTGGCGTTCGATCTGCTCGCCCGCATAGGCCCGTGACTTGGCCAGTACCTCTGCGATCGGCAGGCTTTTGCCGTATAGCTTTTCCATTTGGATTTCTATCGGCATGCCGTGACAATCCCAGCCCGGCACATATTGCGCGTCGTACCCGTCCAGTTGACGGGTTTTGACGACGATATCCTTGAGAATTTTGTTGACCGCATGACCGAGGTGGATGTCGCCGTTGGCATAGGGCGGCCCGTCGTGCAAGATATATTTCGGCCGGTTTTTCGATGCCGCGCGGATTCTTTGGTAAAGCTTTTTGTCTTGCCATTGCTTCACCCATTGCGGCTCACGCTTGGCGAGGTCGCCGCGCATCGGGAACGGTGTTTCCGTCATGTTGACTTGATGTTTTCCCGGCGATTTGGTGGCGGATTTGCTAGGTTTATCTGACATGGTTTTTCTTTAAAGGGGTTCAGCGATCGATCAAACGGAAATAACGGCAGGAAAGCGTCGTTCGATCGTCAAATTCGGTCGGTGGCGGAGACGGCAAGCGCTTCCTGCTGCAAAAAATAGTGGCGTGCCTGGTCCGTATCGCGCGCAATCGCTTCAGTCAAGGTCGGCAGGTCGATATATTTTTCTTCATTGCGCAATTTTTTCAAAAATTCCACCTTGATCAGTTTCCCGTAGCATTCCTGGCTGTAATCGAAGACATGCGTTTCGAGCAGCACGCGTCCGCCGTCTTCTACGGTGGGGCGCACGCCCAAACTGGCAACGCCGGCCAGCGGCTGCGCGGCCAAGCCATGCAAGCGCACGACAAACACACCCGACAATGCCGGGTGCCGGTGCGCGACGCGCAGGTTCATTGTCGGGAAGCCTATCGTGCGACCCAACTTTTTTCCGTGAATCACATGTCCGGAAATCGTGTAAGGGTGTCCCAGCAGTTGTTCGGCGTGGACAAAATCTCCTTGCGTCAACGCGGTCCGCACCGCAGAGGAAGAAATGCGGGCGCCGGCGTTCATCACGGTCGGCAATGCCTCCACCTGGAAACCGAGGCGGCGTCCGGCTTCGATCAGCATCGCAATATCGCCTGCGCGTCTCGCGCCGTAGCGGAAATCCTCGCCCACCATCAGCCACTTGGCGTGCAAGC
>PKWO01000258.1 GCA_003132085.1 Oxalobacteraceae bacterium
TTTCCCCAAAACGCACTCCCCACTCGCGCCTGCGGCTGAATAGTCACGTAAAATATATCGTGCACAATACTGTCTTTGGTGGCGCATAAGGAAATCAGCATGATCGAAGGAAAACGATTCAATATCCGGCACGTATGCAAACACGACCTGGAACGGTTGATTCCGCTGCTGAACAATCTTGCGCTGCGCGGTGACTACCTACCGTTTTCGATGACTGCACCACAGCTGATTGAACACAATCTCGAACGCGATAGCCTGATACCGGACGCGCCGGAACGTCTGCTGATCGTCGATAAACACGATGATATCCTGGGTGCCTTGTGGCACTTCGAAGGCGTCCCCTATTTCAACGCGCGTGAGATCGGGTACATTCTCTACAAGGCGGACCAAAGAAGATCAGGCGTGATGAGCGAGGCAGTTGCGATGTTGTGCGATTACGTATTCAAATCACGCTTGTTGAACCGGCTTGAGATTCGCATGGATACCAATAATATCGCCTCTGAAAAAGTCGCAATCAAATGCGGTTTTCAAAAAGAAGGCGTCGCCAGACAGGCAAGTTTCAGCCACGGTAGACATGTCGACATGAACGTCTATGCATTGCTGCGCAGCGAATGGGAGCAGATGCGGGATAAATGCCCGTCAGTGCACGCGTAGCGGTTGCCGCTCGCGGCCTCCGTGTCAATAAGTTCGGCATGCGGACGTCGTTTCAGTCAATCGTCAACACCAAACCATGCTGGCATTTCTTAGAAAGACCGAACATGATAATTTCACGTGAGGAACTCACCGAAACCTACTATGGGATGAGTACCGAAGAATTGCTTGATCACTGGGAATCCGGAACATTGACCGAGTTGGCAGCGGAAGTGGCAAGTGAGGAACTCACCCGGCGAGGAATCGTCCTTGCGCCAATAGCACCAGCGGAAGACGAGCCGGACGCACCCGCCACTGAGGACGCTAGTTTTGAGACGGTGGCACGCTCGTTTACACCTACCGAAATGCACATCCTTCGCGGGCGTTTGGAAGCTGACGGTATCCCTGCTTTCGTCGTCGATGATAATATCAACCAAACCAACTCGCTGTTAGCGGTAGCAACCGGCGGCGTCAGACTGCAAGTCGCCAGCCAATACGTGCCAGACGCGGTAAGGATTATTGCGGAAGTAAAGTTGGGCAACCGCGCTCTCGAGGAGGGTGCACCCGAAGCGCCTGCCGGGGATCAAGTCGCCGACACGCCTGCTCCGAATTGGGAAATCGCGATATCCGCCGCGGTGTTTATCTTTGCACTAGTAGAGTTCGTCCAGACGATGTGGTTTGCAAGAACATTCATGACCGATATCGTCTGGGACTATATGTCGCTATTCGCGATGGCGCTACCGATTCTCTACTTTGTCGCCGCTCTGCTGCTTGTCTTCCGAAGTAAATGGGCACTTCTCTGCTTTTCGGTGCACCTGCCATTGAGCATGGCGTTAGTTTTGCCGTTCACTGCCGACGCCCCCATGCGGGCCGATCAAGTAATTGGATGGATTTGCACCGCTGGAATTATTTATTTTTGCGTACACTTACGCCGTCAAGGAAGAGCAGGATGAGGTGCTCTGGTTCACGCAACATTCGATAACTACCTGAATATGCGTACAGAAGATTACCGAAAAGAATTGTGCTGGGGAAATTCATTGCTCAGGATTTGGCACTAACTATCACCGACCATATCCTTAGGCGATTCGCTGAAACGGAGATAGCCCTGCCAGCCGTGCGTAGCACCTTTATTAACAGGTTACGGCGCGCATGCGGCGACTTCCCGCCCATATATATCGACGCAAACGCTCGCTACACGCAGACAGGAGAGCAATCAGTGGTGTTGTTGCTTCTGTATGTTCGGATGCTTGTCGCTAATACGGTACTGACCGCGCCGGTCCCCCATCAAACTACGCAGCTCGGCAATGCTCATCTCACTGAATTCGTGCATGCGAATCAGCAAGGACGCGCCAATCGGCAATTTGTTGTGCCGTATCTTGCTGATCACCGGTGGCGTAACCTCCAATGCCCGCGATAACGCCGCATCGTTTTTGAGATGAAACCGTTCAATTAGGGAGTCTAACAAGCGATTTGGATTGTATTCGCTCTGGGCTAGCAGTAGTTCACCGTTCATATTTCCTCCATTCATTGTCTCACTGGTCTGGATGTGACAACCCAACTACATAATAAGTTCATCATTCACAACATTCTTATTTTAAAAATAATACGCTGAATTACTAAATGATGGAATAAGAAACGGAATAAGAAACGGAATAAGAAACGGAATAAGAAACGAGCGACGCCGTAATCATCCGTCAACAAGTCCATGCTGGCGTGCTGCGAAACGCGGGGAGAAAATTGCCCGAAATAACGATTGTCTGACCCGCCCCGTCAATTTCGTTATTACTTAGACAATATTTTGAACGGAAGTATGCTCGACCAAGCACCGACCAACAGTCTGGACCGGCAAAAACTGTTGACGACCGTCGCACGCTTTCTGCCAAGGCGCACAAAATTGTCGATGGTTTGCAGGCCGCCGGTTGTGAGATTAACGGAAGCACACGACAACGCGGCATGTACTTTCCTGACCGCAAGACCAGGAAAGTACATGCTGTTAAGCACCAGAAATCGGCGTTGGCTATTGTCGCTTCCGTTCCTCCTTTTTGACTTTCTTTTCAGCCTTCTTTTCCTTCACGGTCTTCAAGGGTTCTTTCTTGACTGCCTTTTTCGTGTCTTGACTCTTGCTCATGGTATTTGCTCCATCGTCCAAAATACTCATTACGTTACCGCCAATTATCGGCGTCAAAGACGATTATCCTAGATTCCTCCGTTGACCGCTTACTTTTGTCTGGAAATTTCGACGAACATTGGTCCGTGATGCGCGGAACCCGATGTTACCGCCGACTGTTGCGATATCATTCGATAGATGACTTTTTCGGTCACTACTTTCAATAGGAAACACGATGAAAACACACAAGATCGCCGTAATTCCCGGAGACGGCATCGGCAAGGAAGTCATGCCCGAGGGTCTGCGCGTACTGCAAGCCGCTGCCCAAAAGTTCGGAATAGCGCTGGAATTCACGACAATCGAATGGGCCAACTGCGACTACTATCTACAGCACGGGCAAATGATGCCGTCAGACTGGTTCGAGCAACTCAGGCCATTCGAGGCAATTTATTTCGGTGCGGTCGGCTGGCCGGCCAGTGTTCCAGACCATATTTCGCTGTGGGGTTCGCTGATAAAATTTCGACGCGAATTCGACGAATACGTCAATCTGCGCCCGGTGCGCCTGATGCCTGGCGTACCCTGCCCGCTTGCCGGCCGTAAACCAGGCGATATCGACTTCTACGTAGTGCGCGAAAACACCGAAGGCGAATATTCGGCGGTCGGCGGACGCCTCTTTGAAGGAACCGAGCGCGAAGTCGTGCTACAAGAAGCGGTATTCAGCCGCAAAGGCGTCGACCGTATTTTGAAGTATGCGTTTGAACTCGCACAAAGCCGACCCAGCAAGCACCTCACCTCGGCCACCAAGTCCAACGGCATTGCGATCAGTATGCCGTACTGGGATGAACGTGTCGAAGCGATGGCGCCGGCTTACCCCGAAGTGCGTTGGGACAAGTACCATATCGACATTCTCGCCGCCCACTTTGTGCTGCACCCGGAGCGCTTCGACGTGGTGGTGGCGTCCAACCTGTTCGGCGACATCCTGTCNNTCGGCCCCGCCTGCACCGGCACAATCGGCATCGCACCGTCGGCCAACTTGAACCCGGAGCGTAATTTCCCATCCTTGTTCGAGCCGGTTCACGGATCGGCCCCCGACATCTATGGCAAAAATATCGCCAATCCGGTCGCGATGATCTGGTCCGGTGCGATGATGCTCGACTTTCTGGGGGGCGGCAAGAGCGACTATGTGGCGGCGCACGACGCTATCCTGCACGCGATTGAAGTCGTTCTGATCGACGGACCTCGGACGCCCGACTTAGGCGGAGTTGCCAGCACGACCGAGATGGGCGTGGCAATTGCCGTAGCACTGCGAGAGCAGTGACAAAACCTGCAGCTTGTGTAGAATCGACAGTAAATCCATTATTTTTCGTGACTATTTTTCAACCTTTCCTCCAACCCCTTAACGCCAATAGCATGAAAAAAATCACCAGAACTCTTACGATATTGAGATCGACGCGCGCCGCGGCAATCCTGACAGCGGCAACATTGATGCTTGGCGCATGCGCGGGCGTAAGCAACAACAAGATTGCATCGGAAACCGCACCGATTTCAACGGAACGCATCGCCGAAATTGTCGCCAGCCCTGATCGCAGCGCCGCCGACCGCGCCAACGACGTTCGCCGCAAGCCTCTGCAGATGCTCGCCTTCATCGGCATCAGACCAGGCATGATTGCGCTCGATCTGAGCGCGGGGAGCGGCTACACTACCGAATTGATTGCCCGCTCGGTCGGGCCAACCGGCCGCGTATATGGGCAAAGCGCGCCGCGCGATCCGAATCATGCGCCGCCCAAACCGGCAGCGCCGGAAGGCGTATCGATGCCGGCTGCTGTGGCTCCGGCAGCGCCCCCCGCTCCGGTACGGCGAAGTTCGCCGGAAGCGCTGGCCGAACGAACCCGCAATCCTGCGGCCGACAATATCATTGCGGTCGTGCAAAAATTTGAAAATCCGGTGCCCGCCGAACTGGCATCTAACGGCCTCGATCTGGTGACCTTGATGTTCAACTACCACGACCTCGGGTTCCTCGGCGTGGATCGTGCCCAAATGAATAGGTCGGTGTTCGCCGCCCTGAAACCAGGCGGCATCTATGTGATCGCAGATCACTCAGGCCGCCCCGGCACCGGCATTTCAGAATCAGGTACCTTGCATCGCATTGAGGAAGCTTTCTTGCGCCAGGAAGTGGAAACGGCGGGATTCAAGCTGTTGCAAGAGGGCAATTTTCTGCGCAATCCAGCGGACCCGCGCGAACAAAATACGCCGAATGTGCCGCAACCAAAAGACGATTTCGTGCTCAAATTCGTAAAGTCGCAACAG
>PKWO01000010.1 GCA_003132085.1 Oxalobacteraceae bacterium
GCGCGGTATTCGGCCTTCACCGTCAATGTCGCTGCGGCCGCCTTGCCAAGGTCGCCTGTCTCGTAATAGGTAAACCCCGGCTCGCTATCCAGTTTGGCGGCCAGCTCCCTGAATATGCCGGCAGTCGACAACGACGCGTTCGGGCCGGCATTCCAGGTGATCGGCAGCGCATCGGCCGCTTGTTTGGCTTGCCAAAACGATGTGGCTACAACCGCAATGCCGGCCTTTCCCTTTCCGTCGCCCGCCGAAAAATCGACCACATGCAATACGTCCGGCATCGCCTGCACCGCGCCGGCATCGAATTTTTGCACCGAGCCGCCGATGGTCGGCGACATGTTCACCGCTGCATATACCAGGCCGGCAGGCCGCGCGTCCAACCCGAAACCGGCTACGCCATTCACTTTGACGGCGCTATCGCGGCGCGCTTGCGCAGTTCCGATCAAGGTAAAATTCTGCGGTTCCTTAAGCCGGATATCGCCGGGCTTGCTCGCCGCCGCCCGCGCGGCCAATTCGCCGTAGGCGGCACGCTTGCCGCTGGCATGGGTAACGGCGCCGGCAACAGTCTTGCATTCGGCTGCGGCGACGCCCCATTTCGCGGCTGCCGCTTCGACCAGCATCGCGCGCGCGGCAGCCCCGGCTTCGCGCATCGGCCCCCACGCATCCTTGACGCTGGATGAGCCGCCGGTCACCATCAACCCCAGTTCACGCGCACTCTTGGCGGTCAGCCATTGCGCGCCGCGTTTCACCAGCCCGGTGTCGTCCGGGTGAAACGGCAAGCCGTCAGCCATCATCGACACATTGCCGAAAATCTTGTCGATCGGCGCTTGCACGATGTTGACCGAAGCCAAAGGAACGTCCAGCTCCTCCGCCACCAGCATCGGCAACGCGGTATGCACGCCCTGCCCCATCTCGGCGCGCGGCATGGCGACCGTCACTGTGCCGTCGCGGCCTATCTTGATCCAGCCGTTCAACGCCACTTCGCCGTCCTGGATCGGCAGCGGATTGCTGGCGTTCAATCGTTGCCGAGGCGGCAACACGCCCCAGCCGACGACCAGTGCGCCGGCCACGCCCAAGCCGCCCAAAATGAAACGACGCCGCGATTTTTTCTTTGGTTCCGCGATCAGCACCGGCTCTCCCTGACGATTGTTTTAAGTGATTGATGCTACGCTAAAGTCAACCGGCATGCATGTCAACTTATCCACTCAGCTTATCCATTCAGCCTATCCATTGCGGATCGAAGGCCAGCATCTTCCAGGTGACGCCTAATTGCACATCGGTTTTAAGCTGCGCCAGTGTGCGCGACAGAAAAGCCAGGTCGCGGTCCTTGCGCAAACGGTCGCCCAGCGGGTCCATCAGGATACCGGCCCCCGCCATCACCCCCTCCAGGCTGCCGTAGGCACGTAATAACCGCGCAGCCGTCTTGATGCCGACCTTGGTCACGCCGGGGATGCCGTCCGCCACATGGCCCATCAGCGCAATCAAATCGGTCAACCGTTCCGGCGTCACGCCGAATTTCTTTTCCACCCAGGCGCGATCGTGCCATTCGCTCTTGAAATGGTCCCACAGGCGCGCGCCATCGGCGATCAGTACGTGCAAGTCCTTGTCGGTCGACGCCACAATCGCCTCGCCCCTGTGCTCGGTCATCCAGCGCAGGACGCCGGTGGCAATCACGTCGTCCGCCTCGACCTCGGGCACCGACAACACGTTCAGGCCGATTTCCGCCAGCTTGGCGTAAAAACCGGGCAAGCCCTCGCGCAACGCTTCCGGCATCGGCTCCCGATTTTCGCGGTAGCGCGGATAAAGGTCGTGGCGCCAGGTATGTCCGCCGAAATCGAACGCCGGCAGCACATGGCTCGGTTGGTGGACAGTCAGCAGCTTCCTGAACGACATCAGGCAAAAGCGCAACGCCGCCTCGGCCTTGGCCGGCGTGTCAGGGTCGGGGTTGGCTTGATAGACACGGCGCACGATGCTGAGGCCGTCGATTGCAAGTAGTTTTCCCATCATGGCCCCGAAAAATCACTCCTTGGTAAGTCGGCGTCAGATTATCACATTGGAACACTCCGGCCCGGATCGCCTGCTTCGCGCCCTGCACACCGGGTTACAATCGCACTTGTACTTGTTTTTGATAAAAGGATCAAGGATGACTAAAAGTTTTTTTCAGGCGTTTGTCCTTCTTGTGTTGGTCACCGATCCGTTCGGCAACGTGCCGATCTTCGTCAGCGCGCTGGTGAATGTCGCTCCGGCGCGGCGCTGGCGCGTCGTCGTGCGCGAATGCGCAATCGCGTTTGCGCTGTTATTGCTGTTCATGTTTTTCGGGCGGCATTTTCTGGAAGCGCTGCAACTGTCCGATACATCGTTGCGGATCGGCGGCGGCGTAATCCTGTTTCTGATCGCATTGCGCATGGTATTTCCGCAGCCTGGCGGCATCATGGGCGATGCCGAGTCCGACCATGAACCGTTTATCGTGCCGTTGGCAATTCCAGCTTTGGCCGGCCCCTCGGCATTGGCGACCGTATTGCTGTTTTCATCCGACAATGTCACGGACATGCTGTTGCATATCGCGGCCTTGTCATTGGTGGCCGTTGTCTGGCTGATCGTGCTGCTCAGCGCCGAACGCATGCAACGCGCGCTCGGCCCCCGCGTGATGACCGCTTTCGAACGCTTGATGGGATTGATCCTGACGGCGATGTCGGTGGAAATGCTGCTGGCCGGCATACGCAGCTACTTGAAGACGCTCTAGGTTCGCCGCGCACCACGCTTGTTTGCGTGGTGCGCCGAAACCGAAGCCTGTTGCGCCGGATGCTACTGCGGAAGCACGTCGATCGTAATTTCTTTGCTGGCGATGTAGTACGGTATGTGCAGATGGTTGGCGAACATCAAGCGCAATTTATGTTTGCCGGGCGGCAGGTCGAGCACCGCTTCGGTTTCGCCTTTGCCGAAATGCTTGTAATGTTGATGCAGCTTCTCATCCGGACTGTCAAATGGTATGGGAGCCTTGATATTCGGCGGCAATGCGAGATCGATCAGGATATGGTGATGCCCGGTGCCTTCTATATGTCCTGCCTGGCTCGGCGCGACGCCCATTCCGGATACGGCGAATACGACACGAAACGGAGAATGCAACTTGTCGCCATCGCGGATATTGACGAAATACAGCGCCTTCTCCCCGATCGGGAACGGAATCGTGCGGTCAAGCGCGCTGACGCTGCAGATGGTGGCGTCCGGGGTGTTGGTGGTCACCACCGATTTCCTGTTTTCGTCCGCCGATGATGTCAAGCAGAGCAAGAGCGTCAACCCGATAATGGATGACCGTTTTCCTGATGAAGTCCGAGCAGACATAGCCAACCTTTTTTCTGCGTGCACGTTGAAATGTAACAGTTACTATAGCACAACACAGGCCATGCGGGCGCCGGCACCGCTGTGAATGCGGCGTCCGCGTGAGCCCACGCACCGACCATAGCCGGTCAGTGTATGATATTTATATGTTTGTCCCATCTGTCATTTCGCCACCTGTCATTTCGCCGCCTGTCGTGCCGCTCGGTGTCGATGTACCGGCAGCGGTCAATCCGCTCGGCGAATTAGGCCAAGCCGCGACCGCGTCAGGCATCAACGATATCGTCAGCCCTGCCAGCATCGTCAACCTGTCGTCGCAGGCGCAATTACTGTCCGCTTCCACAGCAACGGCCGCAGCCGCACTCGACAGCATGCTGGCCAGTCAGGACAATATCGCGCAGTTAACCGCCGCATCGCGGGCACTGCTGGAACAAGACATCAACGCCGCACAACACACCGCGCTGACCACGACCGAGGCAGTGCAGATCAATACCGCACTGCAGAGCGCGCTGGCCGACGCGGCGTTGAGTGACGCGGTTGCGGCCAGTGCTACCTTGGCGCCCCTAACCAACACCCCATCGACCGACGGCACGGCGGCAACCGCCGCGCGCGCCGCACAAACGCCGGCTGCATTGGCTGTCGCAGCCGAATTGCCCAATGTGGCACTCAATGTTGCGGCTCCGGCAAGCTTGGCAGCGCTACCGACCGTGGCGGCCGGCAACGCTGCCAGTGCGACGCCTAGCGCAATCGCCGGCGCCGCACCGCTCACGCCGGTCGCCAACCCGGTCGTCTCGGCGGCCGACCCCGCCGTTGCCGCCGCCATCGCGGCCTACCATGTGGGCGACGGCATCTTCGCCGGCCACGAGAACATCGTCGAAGAAAATCCACCCGACACCGATATCGACGTTATGCCCGTGCCTGCCGTCGAGGCGACCCAAGTCGATCTGCACGACGGCGCACGGGATGATGCAACACATGGCGTCGCCTGGAACTGGATGCGGGTGAATCCGGTTCCAAGCAGGTTTACCAGGCGCTAGCGCGACAGGTGGACGTCGACAGGTTGCTTGCGTTGTTGTTTCAAGCTACGCCCAGCATCTCGACCGGGCGATACTCCAAATCTCACGATCCCGCCCGAATTGCTCAAGCGTTTCAATCCGCGCCCGGCCTCTCGACCGGGCGATACTCAGCCTCCCTCCGCGCAGTCGCCTCTTGGCACTTGTTTCAATCCGCGCCCGGCCTCACGACCGGGCGATACATGGCGCTCCCGCCGCATAACTTCCAGGTATTATTGTTTCAATCCGCGCCCGGCCTCACGACCGGGCGATACCTACCTGCCGCCGTATTATTGCCGCCATTGAAGAAGTTTCAATCCGCGCGCGGCCTCACGACCGGGCGATACACGATATCAGCGCTTTCCACACGATCGCCATGTGGTTTCAATCCGCGCCCGGCCTCACGACCGGGCGATACCACGTCCGGATGATTCACAAGCAAGTCATAGAACGTTTCAATCCGCGCCCGGCCTCACGACCGGGCGATACTTCAGGTTACCGACCGCAATGTAATCAAACTCTCGTTTCAATCCGCGCCCGGCCTCACGACCGGGCGATACGACATGGGTGGCGGGTATGGCGGCCCCATGTACGTTTCAATCCGCGCCCGGCCTCACGACCGGGCGATACGACAATTCCACGGCGGCTAGTTTGACTGTAACTGGTTTCAATCCGCGCCCGGCCTCACGACCGGGCGATACTTGGACTAAAAGATGCGGACGCCCATGTATAAACAGTTTCAATCCGCGCCCGGCCT
>PKWO01000251.1 GCA_003132085.1 Oxalobacteraceae bacterium
TCGACACCAAGACGCAGGACAAAGTGGCGACACCGCTCTGATGAAGGTTCTCGGCAAGCCTTCAAATACGTGCCACGCCGCACCAAGAGTACGACCGTCCCATACAGAAATCAAACCGTAGGAAGTTTATGAAAAAGTTCTCTCTCGCATTGCTGGTAATGGCAAGTGTATTGTCGCTCACCGTTTCCGAGGCCGACGCCAGACGCATGGGCGGCGGCGGTTCGTTCGGCAAGCAATCGCAAAGCCTGAGCCGTCCTCCGGCCCCAGCACCGGGCCAGAGCGCGATCCCGGCAAAATCTGCTGCGCCTCCCGCTGCGGCACCGCAAACGCCGCCGCCGAGGCCGGCCAGTCCATGGCGCGGAATTTTGGGCGGCGCGTTGCTGGGGCTTGGGCTGGGCGCCCTGATGTCGCACTTTGGCCTTGGCGGCGCATTCGGCAGCTTCCTGATGATCGCGCTGCTGGCGATTGCGGTGATGTTCATCATCCGCATGTTCCGCCGCAAGAGCGATGGCAATAATGTCTCTGCTTATGCTGCGCGGTATCCGTCTGTTTCCACTCCGGAAATCGGTTCCCGCATCGAAACTGCAGCTGCGCAACCAGTCGCGCTGCAGTTTGCACCGGTCGCTGCCGCGAGCAACGTCGCACCCTTTGGCGTGCCAGCCGATTTCGATGTACCGGCTTTTGTGCGTAATGCAAAGATCTATTTTATCCGCCTGCAAGCAGCATGGGATAAGGCTGACATCAACGATATCCGTGAATTCACGACGCCGGAAATGTTTGCCGAGCTGAGGATGCAAATCCAGGAACGCGGCGCATCGCCGAACAATACCGATACGGTAACCTTGAACGCGGAATTGATGGGTATCGAAACCCATGAAAACGATTATCTGGCCAGCGTGAAGTTCTCCGGCATGATCAAGGAGGCCGATAACGCACCGGCTGAGCCATTCACCGAAGTCTGGAACCTGTCCAAACCGACGTCCGGACAAGGTGGTTGGGTCTTAGCAGGGATTCAACAATTACCCTGAAGCGAATGCATTAAGCCCCTGCAAACGGCACCCGGCCAGCGAAACCCTCTAACCGGTCTTCCCCGGATTTTCGCTGGCAATGCCGATAAAATGGTAAGTGACCGTCCGGTTCCCGAAAGTCGACCGCCCGTTCGCGACCCTAACCCTACATACGATTTGCTGATACGCCATATCGATTTATTGCGAGAAGCGATCAGGTCGACGNNGCGCAGGCATTGGGTTATGCGGGCTGAACATGCGGCGCAATACGCTTCGCTATTGACGCCCTACCGGGTACGGCTTACGGCCTTGCGCCAGTATCGCTGCCAATAATCCTGGGAATCGGCTTTCGATGTCGGCTCGCCGCAGCGTGTTCATGTGAATCGTGCCCGTGTTTTCCGTGAACACCAGTCCGGACTCACGTAATACCTTGAAATGATGGGACACGGTGGATTTGGGGCGTCCGCCGTCCAACTCGCCGCAGGACGCGGCATCCACGCGAGCAAGATGCCGAACGATGTCCAAGCGGATCGAATCGCTCAACGCGTACAGCACACGTTCGAGAGACAACTCATTGGCGGCGGGATGTTTGAAAGGACGCATAAGCAACATCATACACTTTAGACTATACTTATTCCATTGTTCGTATATATACGAACTAACGAAACAATATCATCAACTTACTGAAGGTCACCGTGTCCGCTCTATTCCAGCCGTTCAAACTCAAAGACGTTACCCTCCGCAATCGCATTGCTATCCCCCCGATGTGCCAATACATGGCCGTCGATGGCCTGGTCAACGACTGGCATCTATCGCATTACTCCAGCATGGCGCGCGGCGGCGCCGGACTGGTGATTGTCGAAGCGACTGCCGTTGCACCCGAAGGACGAATTACTCCTGGCTGCACCGGCATCTGGAATAACGAGTTGGCACAAGCGTTCGTGCCGGTCGTGCAGGCAATCAAGGCAGCAGGTTCAGTGCCGGGGATACAAATCGCCCATGCAGGACGTAAGGCCAGTGCCAACCGGCCATGGGAAGGCGACGACCATATCGATGAGCGAGATGCGCGAGGCTGGCAAACCATTGCACCGTCAGCCATCGCATATGGAAAAGGTCTGCCGAAACAACCACGGGCGATGACCTTAGAAGACATTGACCGCGTACGTCAGAACTTTGTTGACGCCGCCGCGCGTGCACGTGACGTTGGTTTCGAATGGCTGGAACTGCATTTCGCGCACGGCTATCTGGCGCAGAGTTTCTTTTCTCAACATTCGAATCATCGTGACGACATTTATGGCGGCAGCGTCGAGAACCGTGCACGGTTTCTGTTAGAGACATTGCGTGCGGTGCGCGAAGTTTGGCCGGAAAACCTGCCGCTGACCGTGCGCTTCGGTGTGATCGAGTACGACGGGCGTGATGAGCAAACGCTGCTCGAATCGATCGGTCTGGTACGCGAGTTTAAAAAGGCGGGTATGGATATGATCAGTGTCAGCATCGGATTTACAATTCCCCAAACATCGATTCCCTGGGGGCCGGCATTTCTGGGGCCGATCGCAGAGCGTGTACGCCGGGAGGCTGACGTGCCGGTGTCGTCGGCGTGGGGCTTTGGC
>PKWO01000531.1 GCA_003132085.1 Oxalobacteraceae bacterium
GAGGCGATCAACCTGGTGGCGCAAAGCTACGCGCGACCGCACCTGACCGAAGACGACAATATCGTCATCAGCGGAATGGAGCATCATTCAAACATCGTGCCGTGGCAAATGGTCTGCGGGCAAACCGGCGCGGAACTGCGCGTGGCGCCGGTGAACGACGCCGGCGAACTAGATCTGGACATGTTCGTCAAATTAGTCGGGCCGCATACCAAATTAGTGGCGATTACCCATCTTTCCAATGCGCTCGGCAGCATCGTGCCGGTGGCGCGCATCATCGAAATCGCCCATGCGCACGGCGTGCCCGTGCTGCTTGACGGCGCGCAGGCGATCTCGCATCTCGGCGTGGATGTGCGCGCGCTCGACTGCGACTTCTATGCATTTTCCGGTCACAAGATTTTCGGCCCGACCGGCATCGGGGTCCTGTGTGGAAAAGCGGCGCTGCTCGATGCAATGTCGCCGTATCAGGTCGGCGGCGACATGATACGGTCGGTAACCTTCGGCCACACGGAGTACAACGAGCTGCCATACAAATTCGAAGCCGGCACGCCCAATATCGCGGGCGCCATCGGTCTGGGTGCCGCGCTTGACTACGTGTCGGCTATCGGTATCGATGCCATCGCCGCGCACGAGCGCGACTTGCTTGAATACGCGACCGGGCAGGTCAGCGGCATCAAAGGCCTGAAAATCATCGGCACCGCGCATGACAAGGCCAGCATCCTATCTTTCATTCTCGATGGTGTTCACCCGCACGATATCGGCACCATCCTCGACAATGACGGCGTGGCGATTCGTGCCGGCCATCATTGCGCTATGCCGATCATGCAGCGCTTCGGCATTGCCGGTACCGCGCGCGCCTCGTTCTCGCTCTACAGCACGCGCGCCGAGGTCGACGCCATGGTAGCCGGGCTGGTCAAGGTACAGGAGATGTTTCAGCGATGAGCGACCTACGCGATCTTTATCAGGAAGTGATTTTCGATCACTACAAGAAGCCACGCAATTTTCATGCGCTGGCTGATGCCAACCATGTCGCGCATGGCCACAACCGCTTGTGCGGAGACCAGATCACCGTCTATCTGCATGTCGAAGGCGACGTGATCCAGGATTTGAGCTTTGAAGGTGCCGGATGCGCGATTTCAACTGCTTCGGCATCGTTGATGACCGATGCGTTGAAAGGAAAAAAAATCAGCGAGGCAAGGCATTTGTTCGAACAGTTTCGGCATATGGTCATGAACGACGTTGAAGATGATTCTGCGCTCGGCAAGCTTGAAGTGCTGGCTGGCGTGCGCGAGTTTCCGGCACGGGTAAAGTGTGCAACCTTGGCATGGGATACCCTGCAGATCGCACTGAAGGAATGCGGCAAGTCGGTGCCCGACGATGATACGTATACTGCAAGCGATGCGCACAACCAACCTGTGTCGATCCCCAATGGAGAACTGAAAATGCATCCAACCATGACTACTGAAGCGGTCGACCCGTCCCTCTCTGAAGAAGACATCAGGGCAAACGTAATCGCCGCCCTGCGTACAATTTACGATCCGGAGATCCACGTCAATATTCTCGACCTGGGTCTGATCTACCTGCTCGATATCGACCCGCAGGGGAACGTCGAGATCGAAATGACATTGACGGCGCCGGCTTGCCCGGTTGCCGGCACTTTTCCTGGCATTGTCGAGGCGGCGGTGAGCGAAGTTCCGGGCGTCAATTCCGCGCATGTTGAGCTAGTCTGGGAGCCGCCCTGGAGCATCGATTCCATGACCGACGAAGTCAAGCTCGAACTCGGACTGCTTTAGTTCTTTCATTTTCTTCGCGGCATTCGCCGCTGTGTACAGAAAGGTACCTGCACAATGAATTACCCTGACTTCTTCGACCAAGCACCCTCAATTACCGTTCACGACGGACTCGCACAATTTCTAGGTGCTTGCACGGACGGCATGATCACTTATCGCTATATCGACGCAGTCCGGCTTGCCGGACACTCATGTCCGACCGTCGCCGGCGCTTATCTCATGACGCGGCGAGCCTTGGACTTGCTGTACCCGGACACCACGCCCGAGCGCGGCGCCGTTCAGGTGCGATTTGTAGCACCGCATGATGACGGTGTGACCGGTGTCATCGGCAGAGTGGTCAGCTTGATAACAGGCGCGGCGGGCATCGGCGGATTCAAAGGAATTGGCGGAAAATTCCGGCGACAGAGCCTCATGCATTTTAAAACTGGTGACGATGGCGAGGTCTGCTTCGAACGTAGCGACAACGGCGCCTCCGTTCAGATTAGCATGCAAGTGAATCGGGTCGAGGCGGACCCTCGCACCAATACATTGTTGCGAAAGGTCCTGGAGGGTATTTCCAGTCTGGACGACGCTCGCGAATTTGCGACATTGTGGCAAGAACGCGTTAAGCGCATCCTGATCGATCATGCAGACGACCCTAATCTCTTCGCTGTTACGCATGTCGCACCGTCCACCGAGCCCGTTCATTCAATCAATCTTCGCGTTTAACAAGGGGAACTTCATGAACACCGAAATTTCGCGGTTACGGCAAGAACATGTCAATTTCAGGAAATTGCTCGATCTTCTTGAGGAGCAATTGGATCTCTTTCATCGCGGAGAGTCGCCAAATTACCAACTGATGACTGATATCCTGCATTACATGATCAACTACCCCGATCGCTTTCACCACCCAAGAGAGGATGCAATTTTTGCGTGCTTGGTGAAGCGGAATTCCGGTACCGCACAAAGCGTTGAAGAACTTGCCAGGCAACATCATGTAATTGCCGAGTCCGGAGCAAGACTTCACGAAAACCTGGAAAACACCATCAATGGTGCGCTTATGCCACGACAAATGATCGAGGCACCTGGCCTCTTGTATGTCACATATTACCGCAGGCACATGGAAAAGGAAGAAAATGACCTTTTCGGTTTGGCAGAACAATTGTTGCGTGACGATGACTGGGAGCAAGTTAACACTGGAGCGCGGCTTGAACCGGATCCCATATTCGGCGCGGGTGTCGAAGACCGTTATTGTGCGCTCTGCGGCCACGTTTCAAAGATGAATGGAGGTGTGTCATGATCGAACTCCCGCGTAATATTGATAGTTGCCCGGTCAAATTGCTCGAAGACATTTCGGCAACTTCACAGTGGACGGCAGCAGAACACGATGAATGGTTACTCGATGAAGCACTCGCCGAGACATTTCCAGCCAGCGATCCCATTGCAGTATCGTCGCAGCGGCCGCGTTGAGTCAGTTCCACCAGTGACGCGTAGGAAGGTGAGGGACCGAGAAAAACCCATTAGTGCGAGATTGGCAGGAACAGGCATCTCAATCCTACCCTCCATGAGGCTCAATTTTTTTTGATACATACCATCACCCGAAGAGTCCCGAAGTCGTGCTCGCAATTCTCCGCGGCATGCACGACTTGGGTGTGTTCCTTGTGTGGGCCTCGATACAGTAGGGTGTGGGATGTGGATGGAGTCACGTATGTTAATAAGTAAAGACGTTCGTGCCTACCAGATATCATGCGCCGAAAGCGCCGAAAACTCACGTATCGAGTTTCTCGTGCAACGCGATGGAATAGCGGCAACGCAGGTTTGGGTGCGGCGTACTCTTGCCATTTATCGCAGCGCGGTGCTCAACCGAAAGCACTTTGCGCACAATGCAGAATACCGTACGACTTTTATTGTTTCATGCCTCAGTTTTCGTCGCTGGCTTGCGTTGAACGATGTTTATGGAAATTGACGAAAAGTATACCATTCTGTTTCTGCGAAATCTCGCACTCTTGTCTTTGCATCGCTACAGCTTAAGTGTTGCAATTGCAGCACGCTTCGAGCGCAATGACCTGGTGCAATTGATTAAATCGTGACTCGACCGGAGTCTGAAAGAGTGGGTCCGATCCTATCAAATTCACCGAACGTTCTATCGCGTACCAATCTTCATCGTCGAGTTGACGTACTGCCGTCGGAAACAGTACCAGCTCCTCGACTTTCATGTTGTGCCATAACCGCTCTGCATAGAGGAGAATATTGGGTTCAACCAGTTCCGGTGACATCGTTTCTTCCCGTAAAGATGACTCGAGGTCGCGCAGCAAGTCGCTGCCCTGGCGCGCCAGCGTGACGTGCTGTGCCTCAATCTCCTCGGCGAACTCCTCCGACAGTGCATTGCGATCACGCAACCGCTCGACGATACGATCCTCCAGCGGATGATGCGTTACGTCGGGAAAACGCGTCAAATAGAAGAGGACATCCACCAATAATCCGATATTGGGTGTGGCTGTGGACGCGAGCAGCGACGGCTGGCGATCGAGAAGGCGAACCAGTCGGTCAAGATTCAGGTGCTCGGAACGTAGACGATCGATGATTCTCGGCACGGCTGAACTCGGATCAGCCATGGGAGTGGCTCATCGCATTGATGGCCAAGGTCGAGTGGGCATAGGCAGCTCCAGCCCGCATTTCGGCAGCGACCCAAATAGCCTCCATGATTTCCTGCTCGGTGGCGCCTTTTTTTAACGCGGCCTCGGTGTGCCCACGTATGCAATACGGACACTGCGTAACATGAGCGACGGCCACAGCTATTAATTGCTTGGTTCTCGATGGCAATGCACCGTCGGCGAACACTGCCTTGCTGAAGGCATTGAAAGCAGCCAAGGGGTCGGGCGCCAACTCTTTACGTTTTCGAGCTATGTCGGCGCTGGAAGGCGGGTAGAGTTCCTGATTCATATCATCCCCTGATAGCACTGGATGCTCATCTAAAGTTTGAATGACTTATATTGAGCCAGTGGCCATTATACTCGTACCTGCTACATGGGTGAATCAAGAATGCCGGTAGCGTCAAATTAGCCGTCATTCTTAAGCGTTGTTTTAAGCCGGATACTTGCTTCAAGAAAATGCATTACCAAGTCGGTGCTTAACCGTCTTGACGCACGGCGATATTTGGATTGGGAGCCTGGCAGCTCAGCACGTTTGCCGTAGGTTTGGGCAACCGCGCTGATCCCGACCGGTCTGCTATACTTTCCACCAGTGCATCAAGGAGAAATAACATGGCGATGTCACATCTTTCATCCGGCGAAGTTGCAAGCGTGCTCCCGCTCGGGGATAAGCTTGAATTGACTCCGACGACAGCATTTTTCAAGGACGAGCGCCTCGAAGTCATGCGAATCGTTCTTTCAGCTGGAAAACAAATGCCGATGCATGCGGTGCTTGGGCCAATAACGGTGCAATGCATCGAAGGCGAAGTGGATTTCAGTATGGGGGACGCGCACAAAGTCATTCGTGCGGGGGACCTCCTTTACTTGGCAGCTGGAATTTCCCATGGACTGACCGCCATCAAGGATTCATCGCTTCTCGTTACTGTCGTACTCGCTGGTCAGTCTGACAAACCAACTTAAATCGTTGTTGAGAGTGGCGAGCAACCTGACGGTGACTAAAAAATGAGACAGCCTTAAAATGAATGGGCGCCAATATTCCTCGCACGACTTGCTCTTGGCCGAGGTGCGTGCTCGTGGTTCAAAAGCAAAGTACTTCCCATGCTGCGCAGGACGGTTGGGACGCTGTTGGCGTATGATCCGATGAGGGCGAAGTAGCAGGGATTGATACCTGGTCTCAAACGGAGGACGGTATGCAGCATGCCAAGCGAAAGACGTCGAATATCTTTATTGAGCGAGCATATGACGATGCGACCCCGGACGACGGTTATCGTGCCCTTGTCGACCGCGTCTGGCCTCGCGGGCGTAGCAAGGAAGCGCTCGACCTCGATCAGTGGGTGCGCGATCTCGCACCAAGCGCCAATTTGCGTAAATGGTTTGGCCACGATCCGAAGCGCTGGGAAACCTTCCAGCAGCGCTATCGGATCGAACTCGACGCCGAAGTGCAACTGGAGCGAATGCGACGTCTTTTGGCTGACGCCGACGGCCGATCGATTACCCTCGTTTATGGCGCGAAGGACAAGGAGCACAATCAGGCAATCGTATTGCGAAACGTGTTATCTCATCTGCAGGAAGGATGAGTCTATTGTTTCCTGAGTTGTGATTCAATGGCTTATCGCCGGGATCAAGGACACCATGCAACTGCCGGTATGTTCATCAAAGCGAGTTTTTTACCATCATCAACCTGATTTTCTCGATAGCATGCGACGGAGCGAGACCTTTGGGACACACTTCGGTGCAGTTCATGATCGTGCGACAGCGAAATAGCCGATATCAGTCAGTTTCACTCGAGATGCACAGCAATATCGTTTGCTGCGGCGCGCACCCCAATGTAACCTTTGATTGCCGCGATCACCAACGGCGTCGCGCCGAACAGGATGAACACCAGATCGCCGGGCAGCCGCAGCCATTCGATCAGGCGCGACCGCTCGCTGCCGATGTAATCAAGACTGCGCGCGTGCCAGTAACCATGCTGGATCACATCCCAGACTTGCAGTAGTCCGCTGGGGAACAGGCTCATTACCACCATCATCGCCAGCCCGACGTTGGTACCCCAGAACGCGACCTTGATATATTTCTCCATACCGGACCAACGCGTATCGTCACTGGTCTGGCGCAACACAAACACCATCAGCGCGATCGCCAGCATGCCGAATACACCCATCATCGCGGCGTGGCCATGGTTTGGCGTCAGCTGGGTACCGACCTCATAATAGCTGACAATCGGCAGGTTGATCAGGAATCCGAAAATGCCTGCCCCTACGAAGTTCCAGAAACCCACTGCCATCAGGAAATAGAACGT
>PKWO01000416.1 GCA_003132085.1 Oxalobacteraceae bacterium
ACATAGGTGCCCTGGCTGCCGCGCTGCACGCCCGCCGAAGGAATAAGGGTGACTCCGTGTTTGGTATCCTGCAGCAACTGCGCATTGACAAACTGGCTCGGGAACAATGCGTAATCGTCATTGGCGAATTGCGCCTTTAACTTCACGGTGCCGGTGGTCGGGTCGATCTGGTTGTCGACCGTCAGCAAGGAGCCGCTGGCCAGCTTGTTCTTTTGCGAGCGGTCGAAAGTATCCACCGCCAGTTTGTTCCCCGCCTGCAGCTTTTGCATGACGCCGGGAATATTGTCTTCCGGAATGGAGAACACCACCGTGATCGGCTGCAATTGGGTAATGACGACAATCCCCGAGGTGTCGGACGCATGCACGATATTGCCCGGATCNNCGACCTGGCGCAAACCGACGCGTCCGCTAACCGGGGACGTAATATGGCAATAAGTCAGTTGCAATTTCGCGCTGTCGATCTGGCCGCGGTCGACTTTGATCTGGCCTTCATATTGACGCACCAACGCGCCTTGCGTGGCGACTGTTTGTTCCGCAATCGAGTCTTGCTTGAACAGTGTCTGGTAGCGCTCCAGATCGACTTGCGCATTCTTGAGCAAGGCTTGATCGTGCGCCATGGTTCCTTCGGCTTGCTCGAGCAGCACTTGATAGGGGCGCGGATCGATTTCGGCGATCAATTGCCCGCGTCTGACTGTTTGGCCTTCGGTGAAAAGAGCTTTCATCAGCTCACCGTCGACATGCGTCTTGATGGTGACGGTTGCGAGCGGCATCACTGCCCCCAGTCCATTCAAATAAACATTGATGTCGCCCGTTTTCGCGACTGCGGCAACGACCGGCGTCGTGCCCCTTGCGCCGCCACCTCCGCCGCGCTTGCCGCTGCCGCCTTGCGTAGCAGCATTTTGTTGCGGGCTGCCGGCTGATGGCTTCAGGTAAAAGTAGGCGCCGACACCCACACCGGCCAGAACGATCAGCAGCAGCCATAGCCACCAGCGATGCCTTAGTCCTTGACGCTTGATTGCTTGCATTCCGGTCTTCGACGTGTTGATTTCATTCATGTTGGGTGATGGCGTGTTATTCATCGTGTTGTAGGGAGGAGATCAAGTAAATAATCAGATTCGCACATAATGCAGGCGCAAATCGATCATGCATTTCTAACTTGGCACACTGGTGCCGAATCTGGAGCCTGACAAAAAAATGGCAATTTTGCCGGGCAAGAGTCATGTTCCGGTATTCCGGTCGAAGGCGTTCCATTCATTGCCGAGAATGGCATGATACTGCGTTTCTGCGCAGGTTTAGCCGCGCCAACGCCATTCATGTCTAACTTTCCCTGATTCAGGTGCGCCCCCGCCGATAGCATTTCGAGGTAATTTGAGAATCGCCGAGATGCCGCCGTTTGGGCGTGCGTCAAGCTTGACGTCGCCGCCGTGCGATCTGGCGATGGCGCGCGCGATCGCCAGGCCAAGCCCGCTGCCCCCGGTGTGTTTGGCGCGGGACGATTCCATCCGCNNTCCGCACGTAAGGTTCAAACACCCGTTCCAGATCGGATGCCGGGATTCCCGGACCCCGGTCTTCAATCCGTATCTCCAGCGTATCGGCTTGTTCCAATACGGTAATATCGATATTGCCGCCGCCGTAGCGGCGGGCGTTGTCAAGCAGATTGGCGAGGCAGCGCCGCAACGCTTGTGGCCTTGCCAGCATTGGATCCGATGCATAACCGTTCTGTTTGATGCGCGCACCGACGGTGATCATATCTTCGGTGACGCTTTCGACCAACGCATTGATATCGATCCGGGATGTTTTTTCCGCAACGGAGCCGGCCCGTAGAAATTCGAGGGTGGCGCCTATCATTCCATCCATTTCAGACAGGTCGCTTTCCATCTTGGATTTGAGTTCGCCTTCGGCAATGCGCTCGATGCGCAAACGCAGCCGGGTAATGGGCAGGCGCAGGTCGTGCGACACGGCGGCCAGCGCCTGCGCTCGCGTTTCCAGGTAACGCTTGAGTTCGCGCTGCATGGAATTGAATGCGCNNGCCATTTTCCGGCAAGGGAGGCCGCTCCAGATTGTGCGCGAGGCCGGTAGCGGCGGCGGCCAGCGAGGCCAGCGGCTGGGTCAGGCGTCGAACTGCCCAGCCGGCCAGCAAAGCGACAGAGATGCCCAGAATGGCCAATAGCCCAAGCAGGCGCAACGGCCAATCCAGCCGGGATTCCGGCAGACTATGGCGAAACGTGACGATCGCGCCATCGGCCAACCGGGCTTGGCCGACCACAAACAGCACCGGCCGGCCTGGCCTGGGGCGGCGATTGACGCGGTGCTCCGGATCGCTTGCCGGCGTTACCTCGGTGCCAGGCGGCGGTGCTCCGGCAGAGTGCGCGTCCGATGCTCCGGCCACCGCAGCCGGGTTCTCATGCCGATGAATTTCGGCGCGTTTGATGGATAGCACCTGCATGGCGACGGGACGTTCGAGTTCTTGCTGGATTCGTTCGATGAAAAATTTGGCATTCTCGGTATTCGGGTCGATCACGCTTTCCCAAGGTTCATCCAGCGTAATATGGGTCGGCGGCACGCTGAGCGCATGCACTAACCGGCCCCTGTCGCCGGGTTCGGCCTTGTCGAGGATGGAAATGACCCCGGCGATACGTTGAGCGGCAAATGCACCCAATAAGCCTTCGCCAAAGCGGACCCTGTCGTTGAGTGTCAGCCAGATGCCGGCGGCTTGCGCGGCAATCAGGCCGGCGCACAAAGCCAGCAATATTTGACCAAACAAGGTGCGCGGCAATATTCTCATGTCCGCCGTTCTACTTTGCTTGCCAATAGATAACCTTCGCTGCGCACGGTCCTTATCAGGGCCGATTCGCCGCCGTCGTCGCCCAGCCGCCGCCGCAGTCGGCTGATCATCACATCGATCGTGCGGTCGAACGGCCCGGCATCGCGGCCGGAGGCGACGTCCAGCAATTGGTCGCGCGACAGCACCCGGTTGGGATTTTCAGCCAGCGTTTTGAGGATACGGAATTCCCCGGCAGGCAGCGGCACAACGACCCCGGTTTTGTCGATCAAGTGACGCGCATCGATATCAAGCACCCAGCCGGAAAAATGCAGCGCGCGCGGAGTGCTATATTCCCCGTGCCCTTCGCCGGCGCGCCGCAAAATATTTTTGACTCTGGCCAACAGTTCCCTTGGGATGAAGGGTTTGTGCAAGTAATCGTCTGCGCCCATCTCGAGCCCGACGATGCGGTCCATCTCGTCGCCGCGGGCGGTGAGCATCAGAATTGGCGTCGTCGATTGGGTGCGCAGGTTGCGACACAGCGTCAGCCCATCCTCGCCCGGCAGCATGAGGTCGAGAATGACTAGATCGACAGGATTATTCTTGACCTGTTCCCACATTTGCGCGCCGCCGTCCGCCAACAACACGTCATATCCGCGCTCTCCAAAATATTCAAATAGCAATTGCCGCAATTCGGCGTCGTCGTCGACAACCAGTATTGTTCTATCCATATGTTCTTCCGGTAATCCCCCCATTTTTGGA
>PKWO01000160.1 GCA_003132085.1 Oxalobacteraceae bacterium
CCCACGCCGCGCGCTTTCAGTGCGTACATTTTTGCAATAATGTCTTGTACATTGTCCACCAGCAGACTCTCGGTTAGCTCGAGCTTGAGCCGGTTCGGGTTGGCGCCGGTGTGGCTTATTACCGACAGCACCTTGTCTACGAAGCCGGGATCGCGAAACTGTTGCGCGCTGACATTTACCGCAATCGTGAGATCGGCAAATTCCGTGCGATTTTTCCATAGCGCCAGTTGGACGCAGGCAGTTTTCAGTACCCAATCGCCCAACGGAAGGATCAATCCGGTTTCTTCAGCCAGCGGGATAAAGTCGCTGGGAGGCACCAAGCCGCGCTCCGGGTGTTGCCAGCGTACCAGTGCCTCGGCGCCTGTCACGCGGTCGCCGCCGACCACTTGGGGCTGATAATAAAGCAAGAACTGACCGCCCTCGATTGCCTTGCGCAGACTTGTCTCCAATGCGGCTCGCTCCATTGCCAAAGTCTGCATGACCGGATCGAAGAAGCGCATCGCATTTCGTCCGGTTTCCTTGGATTTGTACATGGCGAGGTCGGCTTGCTTCAGGAGATCGTCAATGGATGTTTGATGCCCCTTGAACACGGTCGCACCGATGCTTGCGGTGTTGTGGTATTCAATATCGCCAAGAGAATAGGGAGCGTTAAGCGCGGCTAAAATCTTTTCACCGATGGCCTCGGTTTGAATGGCTGCCTCTTGCGGGCTTCCGCTCAGACTTCCCAGCACCACCACAAACTCATCTCCGCCCACGCGGGCTACCGTGTCTACCTCACGCACGATGGCCACGAGACGCTGTGCCACTTCCCGCAGCAACAGATCGCCTTTGTCATGACCCAAGGTATCGTTCAGCATCTTGAAATTATCAAGGTCGATGAACAGCAAAGTGGCACAGGTATCGGTGCGGGCACTAATCGTCATTGCCTGCTTCAAGCGGTCGACAAGCAAGGTTCGGTTGGGCAAATGGGTCAGAGAATCGAAGTTGACCAACTCCGCGATTTTTTCTTCCGCATTTTTTCGTTCGGTGATGTCCTGATGCGTTCCGACATAATGGGTTACGACCCCGTCGTCTCCCTTGACTGCAGAGATGGCGAGCCATTTCGGGTAGATCGCTCCGTCCTTTCGCCGATCCCAGATTTCGCCCTGCCATGTTCCAGCCTCAATAAGACTATCCCACATCGCGGCATAAAACGCGGCGTCATGGCGGCCTGACTTCAGCAGGCTTGGCTTTCGGCCGATGACTTCTTCGGCCGTATAGCCTGTGCTGTCGGCAAAGGCACGATTGACGCGTAGGATTACACCGTCCGGGTCTGTGATCATGATTGCTTCCTGCGATTCAAAAGCCGCGGCGGCAATGCGAAGTTCTTCCTCTGTGCGCTTGCGCTCGGTGATGTCTTGGATGACGCCAAGGAAATTGGCCTCCTTGCCTCGCGCGTCGCCAATTAGCGACACCGAAAGGTCCACCCACAGCAAACGCCCGTCGCTGGCGAAATACCGCTTCGTAATGCGATAGTGCTCCCGCTTTCCGTCGAGAATTTTGTTGAAATAGTTCACCTCCAGATTCAGGTCGTCGGGATGCGTGAAATCGGCGAAATTCATGTGCCGCAGCGCTTCGGCGTCGTAGCCCAGCATGGCGCGAAACGCCTCATTGAAGCTGGTCAGCCTTCCGCTGCTGTCGGCCGACGCAATGCCGGTATTGGCGTTCTCGAAAATGCTTCGATACCACGCTTCTCTTGCCGCCAGCGACTGTTCGGCCATCTTGCGCCCGGCATCAATCTTGGCGAGCCTGACCTGTGTCGCCGACAGCCAGCCCAGCACGCTATTTTGCATTCCTTCAGGGATCGGAGCGGACAAAAGGTCTCCGCTGCCAAGGTCGCTTATCCGCCTATGCAGTTCTTTCGGCGAGCCTCCNNCCAGAGCAGGAACACCAGCATCATGCCGAACAAGATAACTGCCAGACGCATCCAAACGGCGTTGGTTTCGGCATCATGCACCGCCGCCGCGGTGCGTTGATCCGCCATCTGTTGAAACTGGCTGATCGGCCGCATGATGTTAGCCTTGGCCTGATGATAGGCTGCATCGTGCAGCATCAGGAGTGCCCGGGCGCGATTGGCATCGGTTGATGTATCGGCAGATTCGGCAGATTCGGCAGATTCGATTAACGCCATCGCGTCGAATTCGGTATGCGTGAGTGCATCGGAATTGGCCTTGGCATCCGCCAGCTTGGCGAATTCCTGTTCCGTGAAGCCGGCCTGCCGCATGAGTTCCAGCAACGGTACGGCTTGCCCCATTGCACGCGGGCGCTGGTCGTCCAGCACGAGATCCCAATACACAGTGTGGTAATCAACCGGACGCGGCTTCTTCCCATCGCGGATGTCGAGAATCTCCTGATAGCGTTTTTTGTAGTCAATATTGCGCGTAACGATATAGGTGCGCACCATGCGCGTGAGATCATCGGAAGACTGGCGCAATTCGTCAGCCAGGAGGATCGACCGCTGGCGTAATTCGTTGGCGCGATCGATTTGCTTTTCGGCACGAACGTAAACCGCAAAGCTTGCCGTGAAAACGACGAACATGAACAGTGTCAGCCAAAAGTAGCGCGAGAACTGGCGAAAATTGTTTTTGTATTTTGTCATTCCGTCTAATTCTCCAGAGCAAGCTGCAGATCGTTATTGATCCGGCCTAAATACGTTTTGATGAACGCCAAGGTTAACACGATGGATTCAAAGAAGATGACTATCGATCGTCATTCACTCTGCTGTTCCTTGGTATGGGCGGTCATGGTGTGCTCAAAGAAGCGGAACGTGTTCTTTCCTGCTTCCTTGGCGGCATACATGGCGGCGTCGGCATTCTTGATCAATTCGACGGGCGTCTGTCCGTCGGCAGGAAACATGGCAATGCCGATGGAAGTTTCGACCTGGACCGCTTTACCGCGAAATTCCATGGGCTCACTGACTACGGAGGCGACGCGGCTGGCGATATGCGCAACCTCGTCTTTGTGCGCCGGATTGTTGAGCTGGATGACGAACTCATCGCCGCCCAGGCGGGCCACGGTGTCCGACTGGCGCACCAGTGTCAGGAGCCTCTGCGCTACCTCCCTCAGTATCTCATCCCCGACGTCGTGCCCAAAAGTGTCGTTGACATATTTGAATCGGTCAAGGTCGAGAAACATTAACGCCATGCCAAACTGCTCACGCTGAGCCATGACCATATGGCGGTCGAGCCGCTCCATCAGCAAAGAGCGATTCGGCAAGCCCGTGAGGGCGTCGTGAAAAGCCAGGTGTCTTAAATATTCGTCCTTGCGCCAAAGGTCCATGATGTCGTTGAATACCGACACATAGCGAATGGGCTTTCCGGCCGAGTCGCAAATCATGGTGATGGTTATCCGTTCAAGGTAAACCTCGCCGTCCTTTCGGCGGTTCCATATATCGCCTTTCCAGCGGCCATTGGCGGCTATATCCTGCCATATGGCGAGATAGAACGCTTGGTCGTGCCGGTTCGACTTGAGAATGCGAGGGTTCTGCCCGATAGCCTCCTCGGCCGCGTAGCCGGTAATCTCGGTGAAGGCCGGATTCACCGACAGGATGACCCCATGCGCATCGGTGACTGCGATGCCTTCGGCGGTGTTTTCAAAGACACTGGCGGCAAGTTCGAGTTGCGCTTCCGCTTCCTTTAGCTTCGTCACTTCGCTGGCCAGGATAAAAATCCCAGTGACTGCGCCATCGGCATCAATGTCGGGAATGTAATTGCCCAATAGGTAGCCGACATTTCCATCGGCCTTGGTCAGCGTTCGCTGGAATTGTTGCCGTTCGCCAGCCAACGCACCCAGAATATATGGCTGGTTCAGGGCAAACAGCCGCTCGCCCATCAAATCGCGTATGTCGGTGCCGATGATCTCCTCGGGCAGTTTACCAAACCACTCCAGATAGGCATTGTTGGCGAAGCGGAAGCGCAAGTCTTTGTCCCAGTAGCCGACCATGTCGGGTAGGGCGTTGATGATGGACTTGATGAACTGCTCGCCCTTGGCGCTGGCCAGGGCCTGCGATTCCACCTGCATCTGCGCGTCGTTCGCGCGTTCATTCGCCTGGTGCATCGCTTCGACAATGCACGAGATCATGATGCCGCTGAAAGCGAAGATCGCCATACCCAGAAAGTCGAATGGGTTCCTGATGAAGGGGAGGGCCACGAGCAGAGGCCACAGGAACGTGACCGTGAAGCAGGTCAGAACCGTTGCCAGAAAACCGGAGGCAAGTCCTCCGTAGAGCGCGGCGAGCATGACTGCCGGGTAGAACGTCAGCCAGGCAAGGCTCGACTCAAGCACCTGTAGCGGCCATACCCTCAGGGTAGCGGCGAAGGCCACCAGGACGATCGCGCCGGCATAGCGTGCCCAAGAGTGACGAAACGTTTGTTCTAGGTTCATGCTTTTTGGCAACGGATAGTACAAAATACCATTGAACATCCATTCCAGGTCGAAATGGCGTAAACGCCGTGTCGATCTTAGCCGGAAATATCCACTTTTGATCCACTTTTACCAAAGAGGGACTCTTACTTCATCGACATATGGATTCGCCGCGGGATTCGCCGCGGCAAAAACTTGCCAATAAAATATGAAATAGCTTAGTGTCGTGTTCCACCAAGAGTGCAACACGACACTAGATGCGCGAAGGTCCGGCCAGGAACACGCGTTCATTATAAATCTTGTAAGTTGACCTGCGTAGAAATGACGTATTTTAAAGCGTTGACAACACCTTCCGCTATGGAGGAGCGGGCCTAATGCATGCTGCCGGGCCGGACCAATGGGATGGGCCATGAGCGACGCGGTTCCGGTGTATGATCCTACCGACTTGTCTTATAACGGAACGCGCATGAGCATCGAAAATTTGTCCAACGTGAAGCCCGTCCAGGTGTTTTGGGGCGAGATGTCCGCATGCGAGCACTTTGTTCAGATTTACGAGGACGACAGCGCGTTCATGGATACGCTTCTGGGTTTCATCCGCGGCGGACTGCTCGCCGGCGATGCGGCGGTTGTCATTGCGACCGCCCCGCATCTCAAGTTGCTGGAAGAGCGTTTGAAGTCCAGCCCGATGGATATGGATTTATTTCGGGCGGAAGACCAGTACATTGCGCTGGACGCTGAGAAGACACTTGCAAAATTCATGGTCAATGGATGGCCGGACGATAATCTGTTTTACACAACCATCAATAAAATTCTGCTGCGCGCGAAAGGCGCAAGCGGGCGAAAGGTACGCGCCTTTGGCGAGATGGTCGCTCTGCTGTGGGCGCAGGGTCATCATGGTGCAACGGTGCAACTGGAACATCAGTGGCACGACCTCTGCCGGACCGAGTCATTTTCGCTTTTCTGCGCCTATCCGAGGGCGGGCTTTAAGCAGAATGCAACCGAGTCGATCGCGCAGGTGTGCGCAGCACATTCACGCGTAATGCCGGCGTAAGTGTCGGCGCGGGCTTAACAGCCCCGTCGCATTGGCAACATTGGTGCTCGCGATGCAATCACCCGCGCGGCGGAGTCCCTTTGCGGTGCGGTTTCGGGTTCGGCTTGGGCTTTGCCACATCGGTGACGCGATTGACAAAATCGCTTTTGCTTTTGAACGGCGCCTTCTCACCTAGCTTCTTTTCGCCCACCCGTCTATCGCCCCCTTTTTTTGGGGCCGACAANNCCCCACCGGCATGACTGATGCGCAGTTGCTGCCCGGCCACCCAAACGGTTTTCAGGTGTTCAAGCAGCTCTTTTGGTATGCTGTCAGGTAAGTCCAGTACGCTGTAATCGTCAAATATTTCTATACGACCAATGTATTTGGAGTCCAGGCCCGCTTCGTTGGCAATCGCGCCGACTATATTTCCCGGTTTGACACCGTGCACATGGCC
>PKWO01000227.1 GCA_003132085.1 Oxalobacteraceae bacterium
GCATGTACTTCATGGGCAACGGGTACATGAACAGCGACTGGGGCCTGATGGGCGGTTATCCGTCAGCCACCGGCTATCGCTTCGAAGCGCACAAGACCGATCTCGAATCACGCATCAAGGATGGTTTGTCGCTGCCCTTGGGCGCGGACCGCAATCCTGAAAGTGCGGAATACGAGCGGCACATCAGCGCGACGGCGAAGGTCAAGCGCGATCAGCAGTNNCGCTCGACCGCGATTGCGCTTCGGTCGAGAACGATCTCAACAGCCGCTTCGTGTTGCCCGAGTTCGCTGAAAAAGTCTATGGCGTCGTAATCTCGGAAGACAAGAATCAAGAGTGGAAAGTCAATGCCGCCAAGACGGCCGCGCGGCGCCAGGAAATCCGCAAGGAGCGCATTGCCAGAGCCGTGCCGACGCGCGAATGGATGAAAGAAGAGCGCGCGCGCATCCTGACCAAGCATGCATCGGTGCAGGTGCGGCACATGTTTGCAACCAGTTTCGACCTCAGCGCCAAGTTCAAAAATGAGTTCAAAACCTTTTGGGATCTCCCTGCCGACTGGGAGCTGCCTGAATCCGAGTTAGGCGTTCCTTCATTCGGTTCCAAATATCNNGACCTTGGTCGAAGAGTGATTTTACGTCGGGGTTAGGTGGACAAACCCCGACCACCCAACATAATTGGAGATAAAAATGTCTGTTTATACACAAGAGCAAGTGAACTATCTGGTGGAAGGCAAGTTGGACTGGGAAACCACGATGCGCATGCTTTCCATGCCGAAGGACCAGGATCGCTTCCGGATGTATTTGAATACGCTGCAGTCCAAATTGTCATGGGACGACAAATTGATTCTTCCGATCAGTTTGCATCTTTACATCGCACAAAACAAGAAAACCAAGGAGTNNTGACCAAGTGCAGTTGTGGCCATGAATTTGGCGACTATCGCAAGAACTGGAAGCTTGAAGCCTTGGTTTACGTTCGCGACACGCCGGAAGCCATGCACGAAGTCTACCCGACGCTGATGGCGCCGGACACGGCCTGGCAGGTATACCGCGAGTACTATTGCCCCGAATGCGGAATCATGCATGACGTCGAGGCGCCGACCCCCTGGTACCCGGTGATTCATGAATTCGAACCGGATATCGAGGCGTTCTACAATGATTGGGTGCATCTGCCGTTACCGGAAAAGGCTAACTAAGCCAGATCGGGGCCGGGCGTCTCATCCGGCCCCTGATAGTCAACGCGGCGCTGCTCGGGAAATCGGCAATTCAACATGGCGGCATGCCTGCGCTGACCACCCGCGACCAAGTCCATTCAAGCTATCGCGACTTCGCGCGACTCTATGAGTAATGGCGGTCAGCCTGAGCTATCGGCATGGCCCACTGCGGTCCTTCGCTCGACTTTCTATTTTGGCTCCCAAGATTTCCTCGTGGCTGGCCAATGAACGCTAAACGCCGTATGGGAGCTTGGAGGCCATCATCTTCCTCCGGTCAATCTTGCGCCCNNGTTCCGTCGCCAACAGCGTGAAGCGTGCGCTTTTCCTTGCGTGCGGTGTCGATGTATGCGGCAACCGCCTCTAACACGACGATGTTGTGCTTCTTGACGATGTCGATGACCTTGCACTCTATGTTGGCGAGGCACTCCTTGATCAAGGGCGACGTCACGACTTTGCCCTGCACAGGTGTGAGCTTGAACTTGGCAAACTTGTCTGTGTCTGCCCCAGAGCACGTCCCTATACCGACGACCTTATCCAGCATATCAACCGTGGGAATGGCAATCACGCACTCCCTATTCTTTCGCAACGCCGCGAAAGAGTGATTCCATTCACCCGTGACAATAGCAAATACCGGAGTGAAATCCATCACCATGGTCCAGGAGATGGTCATGATGTTGTCTTTCTTCCCATCATGGGTCGTCACGAGGACAACCGGTCCAGATTCCATCAGGGTAAAGGCCTTGCTCAGTTCCAACTGACGCATGAGAGCTCCTCGTGATATTCGTTTGTCCGATGGTCAGCGAGGTAAGGCGCAATGGGCTTTATCTATTGCGCCGTATGTGACCATAACACGCTACAACAGCATGCAACTGCAACATACCGCGCAGTAGATAAAGCCAATTGCTCCCTACGCTCTGCATCTCCAATTCAACTGACCGCCTTCAGGCAAGTTCTCGACTGTCCGCACTTGTTAAGGGTTGTTCGACGCTTGCCCATAGCCGAAGTCTACCAGAACGAGACTGCGCTGGCGGGGCAGGCGTTGGACAAGCACCAAGGGAGGAAACCGCCAAGCGGACGTGCTCAGAATGCGGCTCGCTCCTTTGCATGCACAAGCCGCAGTGCCTCAACTGTGGCCACGCGTGGCGACGCATATAGTCAACGCGGAGCCGACCCCACTCCCAACCCTTCCATCGAGCGGACTTGCCCCGGAAAGCCAGGTCACGCGTCTCATGTCAAACCAATGCAATTCAATATGGCGTCCCATCCTTATCGGTAAACTGCCGACAAGAGGGCTCCTGGTTGGTGGATGAATCGCCAATGCAACGCGGGCGTTATGAACGCCAAAAAATACTAAATATACATCGGAATTGTCATTGCGCTATTGAATCGCCGGCAGCGCGAAGGCCCGCATCCGGCTGTGTGCGCCAGTCGCGGCGGCATTGCATAGGACAGCGTCGGTCCCATGCGTTTGAGACCCTGTTGAAGTTAAGTCAACGCTTGTTGGCTTTCTAATATTTATCAATGAGGGACGCCCTCATTCTTCGCTTGACCGCCAAACACCCGACATGGTCTACTTCAAAATACGAACTCAGGCACCGGCCGCTTGATGCAAAACCGGGTTAGCTACCGGCGGGTTAGCCCCCGGCGCGTGCGTTGATGCTTGATCGACAAGCAGCACGCGTGCGAGTGAATAACCGTTCGCCGCGGAGTTCCCAACTCAAAGTCAAAAACTCTGTCTAAACGGACCGAGGCATCTCTTATGAACCAAGTGTCGAATGCCAACCCGCTGCCTCTGCGGTTCCTTCTTTCCTTTTCCGACCCAGGTTACGAGAAGCGGTTTGTCGATCACTATGTGGATTTTTACTATCGGTACGCGCAGGTTAGCCTGGTATTGGGATTAGTCCTGGTGTTCGGAGATTTTCTGGTCGATTATTTGGCTTACCCGGACGTGAGGGCGAACTTCTTCCGGCTTGAGTTTTGTCTGCCCATACTAGCCTCAGGGCTCGTCTATTCCTTCACGCGAGGCGCGAAAGGACACTGGCAGCCGACAATGGCCGCATTCATCGCGGCTGTCGCCTTTTGTCTTTTCTGGATTTTGCTTCATATTGATGAAGAGGGCGGCGCCGGGCTCAAGACCTGGGTAGGGATACTGAATTTTACATTTCTTGAATTCTATTGCTTCGTCATACTCGGCGTGCAGTTCCGCTACGCGCTGGTCTCGGGGATTCTGATCCTCATCGCCTTCGAGTCGGCGATGTCGTTCGGCTCGGGGATGCCCAATGGAGAATTACCCTATTGGTCGTATCACGTCGTCACGTTGTTCATCCTGGCCACCGGCATCGGCTGGTGGCGGGAATACCTGTTGGGCAAGGAATTTTCGGTGCGCACGTCGCTCGATGAGGCGCGGCAATCGGCCGAACGCCTGACGCAGGCGAAAAGCGATTTTCTCGCCACCATGAGTCACGAGATCCGCACGCCGATGAACGGC
>PKWO01000525.1 GCA_003132085.1 Oxalobacteraceae bacterium
GACCAGCGCATGCCCGGCATGACAGGCGTCGAGTTTTTGCGCAAGGCAAAGGACCTGTATCCTGACACGGTTCGTATTGTGCTATCCGGCTATACCGAACTGCAGTCGGTCACCGATGCGATCAATGAGGGGGCGATCTATAAGTTCCTCACCAAGCCGTGGGACGATGCCCAACTACGGGTGCACATCGAAGAAGCTTTCCGGCACAAGCAATTGGCCGACGAGAACCAGCGCCTGCATCTTGAAGTGCAGACCGCAAATCAGGAGCTGGCGGCGAGCAACCGAAAATTGTCCGAGATGGTCAACCTGAAACAGCAGCAGATAGTGCGCGACGAAGTCAGTCTCAACATTGTGCGCGAGGCTTTACAACAAGTTCCGCTGCCGGTGATCGGATTGGACGAAGATGACGTGGTGGCATTTGCCAACGACGCAGCGCAAGCTTTGTTCCAACATAGCGGGCCCATCCTTGGCAGCGATGCGGCGCAACTGATGCCGGAGCTGTCGCACGCAACACGCGGCAGCGGCAAGGAAGCGCGCTTCACCATGATACTGAACGGGCTGTTATTCGAGGTGGTCTCGCACAACATGGGTCATGCTTCGCAATCGCGCGGCAAACTCATGACGTTGACGCGATGTGAGGTAGTATGACGATTAGCCACCATAAACAGCTTGATTTGGATGAAGCGTTGCCGGGGATGACTTTGTCGGANNGCCCATGGCGGTATGCTTTTGCCGCGCGGGACGGCTATCACCGAGGCGACCTTGCTGTCCCTGCGACGGCGCGGCATCGACAGGCTTATGGTCGTCAACGAGGCGCTGTCGGCCGCCGATCTGGCTGCTGAACGAGAGCGCTTGCAGCAACGCCTCGACCGGCTCTTCAGAAATTGCCGCAACCAGGGGGCCGGCGATTTGCTATTGCAAAGCGTAACGCAATATCGTTTTGGCGAACCGGAATGACAACGCTTTCACTGACCGAGGTCATCAAGAATGTTCGGGATCTGCCGGCGCTGCCGGTGGTGGTGATCGAATTGATGAACACGCTTGAACAAGAAGATTCGAACACCCATGTGCTGGCGGAAAAAGTGTCGCACGATCAAGCCTTGACGGCCAAGACCTTGCGCCTGGCGAATTCCTCTTTCTATGGGATGCAGAGCAAAGTGACCACGATCCACCAGGCCATTGCGATCCTGGGGTTTAACAGCGTGCGCACGCTGGTGACTACCGTTGCGGTGCTCGGCAAATTTTCGTCGAACGAGAACGACGCGTTCAATTTTCATGGATTTTGGCGGCATTCGATCGCGACCGCACTCTGCGCCAAATCCTTGGCGCGGCAATTGCACGTCAACCAAGACTATGCGTTTATGGTGGGCCTGTTGCACGACATCGGCAGGCTGGTTCTGGTCACTCGCTCACCGCAGCATTATGCGCAGGNNCAGACCGCGCACGACTGTTATGCGATCGAAGCGGAGCGCGCGGTTTTGGGTATCGATCACACGATGGTTGGCCGAGCGCTGGCCGAACATTGGAAATTTCCAGTGTTGATGCAACAGGCGATCGAAAATCACCACGCGCCGGATCGGCAAAGGGGGGACCAGCTAGCCTCGATCGTTCATGTTGCCGACTGCATGGTTCACGCGCTCGACCTTTCCGGCGATGAGCAAGATCTGGTTCCGCCCGTCTCGGAACTTGCCTGGAACGGTATGAATCTCGACCAAGACATGCTGATGCCCGTATTTCGCGAGACTGAGACGCAGTTCGACGAGGCGTGCCAGATTTTAATATCGACCCAGGCGAAATGATGAATAAGATCGAAACTGCGTCGACCACAGCCGACCGGCCGCAAGATAGCATGGCCGCNNACCTGCTTTCGCGATTGACATGGACCATGTCGTCACGCATTGGAACAAGGCCTGCGCGGAGGTTACAGGAAGGTCCGCAACAGAAATCGTCGGATCGCGGAACCATTGGCAACCGTTCTACTGGGAGCCACGGCCGGTGATGATCGATTTGATTGTGGACGGCAGCGCCGAAACGCTGGCGGGTACCTACTACGGGGACAAATTCAAGCCTTCGCCGCTGATCCCCGGCGCCTTCGAAGCCGAAGATTTTTTCCCCCGGCTTGGAGAAAACGGACGCTGGTTATTTTTTTCCGCCGCGCCATTGCGCGACAGCAACGGACGTATCGTCGGCGCCATCGAAACCCTGCAGGACGTGACCTCGCGCAAGCTGGCCGAACTCAAACTGCATCAGGCGCAGCTTGATCTTGAGAAATTGGTGGCTGAACGGACCGCGCAGCTTGCGCAAGCCAATGTCAGCCTCGAAATCGACATCAGTAAGAGGGAAACGGCGGAAACCGAACTGCTGCGCCGCAATGCCGAGCTGACCGATTTGAACGCCAAACTCTCGATGGCGCAGCAACAACTATTGCAGTCCGAAAAACTCGCATCGATCGGACAACTCGCGGCTGGTGTCGCGCATGAAATCAATAATCCGATCGGCTACATTTTCTCCAACTTCAACACGCTTGAAATATATATAGATAATCTATTATCCATGCTGAAATTCTACGAAGATGCCGAAGCGAGCATTGCCATGCCGGATGTTGTTGCCATGCTGCGCGCGACGCGTGAACGCGTCGAACTCGATTTTCTGAAAGAGGACATACCCGTATTGATGCGAGAGTCGAAGGAAGGGATTGTTCGGGTGAGCAAGATCGTTCAGGATCTGAAAGATTTTTCCCGGGTCGATGGCGGTCAAGATTGGCAATGGGCAAATCTGCACAAAGGCATTGATTCGACATTGAACGTCGTCAATAACGAAGTCAAGTACAAGGCTGATATCGTCAAGGAATACGGCGTTATTCCCGATATCGAGTGCCTTCCTTCGCAGATTAACCAGGTCATCCTGAATTTGGTCGTCAACGCGGCACACGCGATTAGCGCCGATCGCGGCAAGATCACGCTGCGCACCGGAACCGACGACGGCACGGTCTGGATCGAGGTGGCGGATACGGGAGCCGGCATTGCGAAGGAAAACCTGTCACGCATATTCGATCCGTTTTTCACCACCAAACCGGTCGGCAAAGGAACCGGACTTGGGCTGTCGCTTTCTTACGGCATCGTGCAGAAGCACCGCGGCCGCATTGAAGTGGAGAGCGAAATCGGCAAAGGCACCTGCTTTCGCATCACGCTGCCGATCCAGCGTGTCCTCCCAAACAGCGACGGCAAGGATGCAACGCCATGAATGACGTGACTGCCCTGCCCGATACGGCGCCGGTTGAACCGGCAAGGATTCTGTGCGTCGACGACGAGCCGAACATTTTGGCATCGTTGCGGCGCCTGTTTCGCGTTCACGGATATCAGGTGCTGCTTGCCGAAAGCGGTGCCGCCGGGCTGAAGATATTGGAGACGGAAGCGGTCGATCTCGTGATCTCCGATATGCGCATGCCGGAGATGGACGGTGCCCGTTTTCTTGAGCATGTCCGCGGCAGGTGGCCCGACACGGTCCGCCTGCTGCTGACCGGCTACGCCGATATTCAATCGATACTCGACGCCATCAATCGAGGCGAAATCTATCGTTACATCACCAAGCCCTGGGACGACAACGACATCTTGCTGGTAGTGCGCCATGCTCTGGAGCGCAAAGCGCTGGAGCGCGAAAAGCAACGCCTGGAAGTGCTGACGCGCAGTCAAAATGAAGAGCTCAAAACGCTCAATGCCAGCCTTGAATTGAAGGTTCAGGAACGGACTGTAGAACTCAAGAAGGCGCTTGATTCGCTGGTGACCACGAACGAGAAACTCAAAACCAGCTTTCTCACGTCGATCAAGGTCTTTTCAAGCGTGATCGAAATGCGCGGCGGCAACCTGGCAGGGCATTCGCGCCGGGTGGCTGACTTGGCTCGCCGGATTGCGGCAAAAATGGGGTTAGAGGGGCGCGACCTCCAGCAGATATTTGTTGCCGGGCTGCTGCACAATATCGGGAAGGTCGCGTTTTCCGATGATTTATTGGTCATGCCGGTCAATACCATGAATGCAGAAAATCTGGGCCTTTACCGCAAGTATCCGGTACGCGGAGAACAATTGTTGATGCCGCTGGAAGATTTGCGCGAAGCCTCAAAAATTGTGCGATCTCAGCAAGAGCGTTTTGACGGCGAAGGATTTCCGGATCGCCTCTCCGGATTCAATATTCCGCTTGGAGCGCGCATATTGGCGCTAGCCAGTGATTATTTCAATTTGCAAATCGGCACATTGGTGCAACGCAATTTGCGCCCGGAAGAGGCACAGGCGGTGATCATGCAAAATAGCGGGAAACGCTATGATCCGCTGGTCGCGAATGCGTTCAACGAATTAATGAGCGGTGTCGGAACCGGAACAGCCGTCGATGCAGATGCCGGCAAGAAGGGCAGTGAAGCCGCCCCTGAATTGATTGTCGGCACAACGGACCTGCGCCCCGGAATGGTCGTCGCCCGGGATATGATTACCCGCGACGGCTTCCTGCTGCTATCGGCGGAACACACGCTTGACGAGAAAATGATACGGCAAATTCGTGATTTCGAATCCTCTTCGGCGGGTTCCCGACTATCTATCTGTATTCGCGATGAACGGAGAACACCATGAGACGACTTCTGCTGGTTGATGATGAGATCAACGTTCTTCATGCGCTGCAGCGCACCATCCGCCATTGCGGCATTGACGAAGAGTTTCGCATAGAAATCTTCACAGATCCGCATCAAGCAATCAACAGAAGCAACGAAGTTGCCTTTGATATCGTCATCTCGGATTTTCGCATGCCGGAAATGAACGGTGTCGAGTTCCTGCTCGAATTCAAGAAAATACAATCGGATACGGTACGCATGCTACTCAGCGCCTCCACCGAATTTGACACGTTGATGAATGCAATTAACCAGGCAGAAGTGTTTCGTTATATTGCGAAACCCTGGCAGCCGGCAGAAATAAAGGAGACCGTTCGACTTGCCCTGGAGCGCCGCGATCAATCAAGGGAGGATCTGCGGCTTTTCAATGCGTTGCGCGTTCAGCTCAATGAAATGACGCCTCAAGAGCTTGAAGCGAAGCGTCTCGAAGACGAAGAACCCGGAATTACCAAGGTGAATTGGGGGCCGGACGGNNCCGCTCGACTAATCAGTCGGCCATTCCCCACTCCCGCCACGTTATGGCGTGGTCGCGACTTGATCTGGCAATTCCATGCGCCGCCAACTCATGTGCCGCCCTGGCCATTGACCGGCAAACGAATGGTAAAGCGCGTACCGCGCCCGATCTCGCTTTCCACTTCGATGCTGCCGCCATGCTTGGCGATAATATTATAAGAAAGCGACAACCCGAGACCGGTTCCTTTGCCGATCGGCTTGGTCGTAAAAAAAGGTTCGAAGATGCGGGTCAAATTTTCCGCCGGAATACCGGCGCCGTTATCGCCGACTTCGATCCAGACCCAATCACCCTCGCATCCGGTTCGAATGCTGATGATGCCGGACTCCTTGATGGCGTGAGACGCATTGACAATCAGGTTCATGAAAACTTGATTCAATTGCGACGCCAGGCACTTTACAAGAGGCAATGTGCCGAACTCACGGACCACGACGGCCTTATATTTGAATTCGTTGTTTGCAATTGTCAGCGTGCTGTCTATGCCGTGGTGCAAGTCGGCGAATTGCCAGTCAGTCTCGCCTACGTGGGAGAAATCTTTTAATGACTGGACGATATCTTTAACCCGCGTCAGTCCGTCCATCGACTCTTTGACCAATTGAATGACATCTTCCTTGAGAAATTCAAGATCGGCTTGTTTCTTCAATTGAGCAATGGAAGCTGCTATTGCCGCATTGACCGGAAGCGTACCCAGTACCTTGTCGTAACCATCGATTACGTTGACCAGCGTATCGACATAATTGCGCAATGCCCCCATATTGGAGTTGACAAAACCGACGGGATTATTGATCTCATGCGCAATTCCGGCCGCCAATTGTCCAACGGAAGCCATTTTTTCCGATTGCAATAGTTGCGCTTGAGTTTCTTGCAATTGATCAATTAACAGGCGCTGCTCTTCTCCCTTTTTTTGCAGCGTGTCCTCCATCATTTTTCGATCGGTAATATCGGTAAGCGAGCCAACCACCTCCAGCGGATTGCCATCCGCATCGCGAATCAAACGCAACGTGTCGTGCATCCACAAATAACGTCCATCTTGTGCCCTGAATCGGTATTCATAGGCGCGTTGGCCTTCCGAAAAGACCAAGGCAAGGCTGGAAAAGATAGTGGGAATATCGTCCGGATGAATATGATCAAACCAAAAATTCGGGTCCGCCACCATTTCTTCGGGTTTGTAATCCAGTACGCGCGACGCATTGTCGCTGACAAACGTCATTTTGAAATCACCGGTGGGGACGCTGCTGTAAATAATTGCCGGGGTGTTGGCGATCAAATATTCCAACCTGGCATTGGCTTTGACGAGATCCCGTTGTCCGGCAGCGGCCCCTGCTCCCGATTCCGACGGCACGCGATTCGCATTCGCGGGATCGGCGCCCGTGGGGCGCATTATGTCGAACAGCCGGTTTACATTTTTAGCAAGAGCGGTTAATTGATCGTTTCCGCCGATCGCCAATTCCTTGCCAAAATCGCCCTTTAGCGCCGCCTCCACTGCAGCCGATAGCGCGAAAAAACGCTCCGCAGCAGTTGCTGCCGAGGTTGTTGTCAAGACCACCTCGGTTTCAGGCGGAGGGCTTGAACTAGTGGGACTAAAGTCTTCAAACTGCATGGTCGGCAGGCGGGGTTCAAACGAAGTAACACTAACACGAAATGAATCATTCGACAGACTTGGTTTTCCCTATTTTCATAACGGAATGCAAATTTTCCAGTGCCGCGCCACCCTGTATGCTAACAGCTGGCACTGCAACGCCGCCTGTCGCAACCCACTCTCGACCTTATCGCAATGATTGCCATCCTTTCCTGGAAACCGCCATTTCACGCAAGCCCTTTTCTCACGTCGCAAATTCCCTATTCCGCAAAATTCGGAGTACAGTAGAAACAGCCCGGCGCGACGTTAACAACCAGTCCACAAGGTGCTCTTATTTCAAAGGAGTAAACGATGGCAACTATTCGACCAGGCCCGCGTGAAGAGGGCAACGACGACGACCGCACGGAAGCGGAACGCGAAACCACCTCGGAACCGGACGCCGACCCGTTCAACGATCCGCGCCTGCTACAGCAGATGGTGGCAGGCGATGTCGATACCTCGGAAGAAGTTGCGCGATTCGAGAGAAAAGAGTCTCTGTCCCGGGACGAACCCGATGACTTGCTGGATACGCTCGATCCGGTCCCAACGAGCGAAGAATAGCGACGCCATCACCGCAATGCACCTGCCGAACCGCTTTCCGTGGAAGAAATTTTACGTGGCCGCTACGCTTGCGGCCTGCCAGACTGCAACCCAGGCGGCCGGGCAAAAGCCGGACTTCAGCGTGACGATAGGCCCGGCGATCCTGTGCCGGGACAAGCTGGACATGAAATTTTTCTACGACTATTTAACCGCCAGTTTCGGTCAATCCTACAAGAAGGAAAAAGGCGCGTACTGGTTCAAGGCCAAGGCACAGTTATTTGGAAAGGATGTCAAAGAAATTTTCATTTCCGACCAAAGCAGCGACTGGGTGTTTGTCGGCGCCGTCTTTAACGCCAAGCCGGACGACCTGGCAAAGTCGGTACAGGCCCGCGCCGGCACGATCTATATCAAAAGCGATGCCGGTTATCGGTACTCGCAGTATCAGTCGCAAGGCACCAGTGAAATCATGTGGCAGGACAGCAATGCCAAGCTGTTATGCAGGCAATTGACCGGGCGCTAACGCGGAATTAAGATCGAAAAAAAGCCGGGCGCTGCTCTGCCCGGCTCTGTCTTCATGCTGCGGTCAATGCTGGCCGTCGCGCATTTCTTTCGCCACCGCATGCGCGCCATAAATCTTGTCCAGCGCTTCCAGCAAAGCGGCACTATCGACCGACACTGCGCGATTCTCCGATTCGTCAAAACCGAATGCGCCGCCCAGCGAGTGAATGTTGCCGTCAAAGATCAAGCCGACCAGTTCGCCCTTGCGGTTGACCACCGGGCTGCCGGAATTGCCGCCGATGATGTCATTGGTGCTGACGAAATTAAACGGTGTATTCATCTTCAGCTTATCCTTGGCCTGGTACCAGCTCTCCGGCAGCTTGAACGGGTCGGCCCCGGTTGCATGCGCGAAGGCGCCGCCGAGATCGGTGAACGGCGCTACCTCTTGGCCGGCTTCTTTCCAGCCTTTGACTTCGCCATAGGACAAGCGCAGCGTAAAGGTCGCGTCCGGGTAGATGCTGGTTCCCAGCATCGCAAAACGGGCAGCGGCAATCTTTTCATCGCTCTTGGTGATGACTGACTCGACCCGTGTTTCGAAATCCTTGCGCAATGCGCGCGCAACCGGGTCGATCTGCAAGGCGAGCTTGATGAACGGATCATCGGACTGTTCGATCGCCTTCATGCCGCCCTCCCACAACTGCTTACGCACCGCGGCATCGCCCAGCTTGGTCCCGTCGATCAGGCGTGCAGCCACCTGTTCCGGGGAATCCTTTCCCAATACCTGGAGCACTTGCGGATTGCTTGTACCCAATCGTTCGCGCATCTTGGTCAGCGACCAAGCCAGTTTGACCTTTTCGAAATCCGGATACACCGGCGCCGGCGATAGCACTCCGGCTTGCACCTGCGGCAGGCGCGCGTCGGAAAATTCCGGCAGACGCTCCGGGTTCGGCTTGGCGCGTTCGGCCGCCGCGCGCACCAGCGTGGCAGCGTAGCCGGCATATTCACTGTCGAACGCCATGCCATGTTCAAATTGGAGCAACGGCTCGCGTATTTCGTTCGATATCTTGACCGCGTTGGCAATCGCGTCCCAAGCGCCGGCGGTGGAAACCTTCAGCGCCGGCTTGCCGGCGACAAAGTGGCGTAACGCGGTTTCCTCGGCTTGCTTGGCATCCATCAGGCTTGGCGCAATCAGCGCTTCACGTTGACCGCTCAGCACCTTGAAACTGTTTTCCACGTGAAACAGCGTGGAACCCGCCTCCCGGCTCTGTTCCGCGCCCAGCGCACGATACTCGGTCAACAGGCCGCGGTACTCGGCCAGGCGGATCAGGCG
>PKWO01000496.1 GCA_003132085.1 Oxalobacteraceae bacterium
CATCGCGATCTCGTTTGCGGGCAGACAAGATCGCGATGTGTGCGATGACGGTGGTACTGCTTTTTTTGCTGCTGCTGGCCTTGTCGTCCACAGGCCTGGTTGCCGGCGACTGGGAAGATGAAGTCGGGGTCAATTATGCGCCGCCTACGTTCGTCGGCGCGCAGAATGCCGACGACCGCATAGGGCGCGGCCCGGCAGCTACGGTAGCCACCGTAGCCACCGGCGCACCCGCCGAACCGCCGCCGGAGAATCCGCTCGACCCGCTGAAAGAGGTGATCCGGCAACTGCGCAGGGAATCGGCCAGCGCGCCGCCTCCACTATTAAATGACTATGGGATTGCCGATCCGATCGGCAACGAGATGGCGGAGATTCGCGCCGATTTGGCCAAGTCCGGCAGCAACGCGGCGATCGTCCGTAAAGAGACCTTGCCTTTCGGCGCCGACAAATGGGGCCACGACATTCTGAAGAAAACCGTCAAAGGCTCTGAAACCTCGATTGTGGTGGGGCTGGTTGCGGCGCTGCTTGCCACCGTCCTGGGCACCGTCTTCGGCGCCGTGTCCGGCTACTTCGGCAACGCGGTCGATGATTTCTTCAATTGGTTTTACAGCATCTTTACGTCGGTTCCGAACATGCTGTTGATCATGGCCGTTGCAGCGGTGTTGCAGCACAAAGGCGTGACGACGATCATGTTGATTCTGGGGCTGACCGGCTGGACCGGCACCTACCGGCTCATCAGGGCCGAATATTTGAAGCACAAGACGCGCGAATATGTGCTGGCCGCGGAGGCGATCGGCGCCTCGCACTGGCGCAAGATGTTTTCACATATCTTTCCCAATGTCAGCCACGTGGCGCTGGTGCAGATGTCGATTCTGTCGGTCGGCTTCATCAAGGCAGAAGTGATTTTGAGCTTCTTGGGATTCGGCGTGCCGGTTGGCGTGGTGTCCTGGGGCAGCATGTTGAACGAGGCGCAAAACGAATTGATTCTAGGCAAATGGTGGCAGTTGACGGCTGCCAGTATCGCGATGGCGGTGGTGGTGACGGCTTTCTCGCTGTTTACCGACGCCTTGCGCGACGCGCTTGACCCGAAGTTAAAATAAGGAAACGCGATGAACCCAGATATGTTGTTGCGTGTGAGCGATTTGCGCGTTAGTTTTCGTACCGACAAGCAGCATGCGGTCGAGGCGGTAAAAGGAATTTCATTCGATATTCCGCGCAATTCGACGGTGGCCTTGGTGGGCGAATCGGGGAGCGGCAAGTCGGTCAGTTCGCTGGCGGTGATGGGCTTGTTGTCCGCCGACACGGCGATCGTCGCGCCGACCGCCAAGATAGAATTCGAGGGCCGCGATTTGTTGGCGATGACCGCCGCGCAACGGCGCGATTTGTGCGGCAAGGAGATCTCGATGATCTTCCAGGAACCGATGACTTCGCTGAATCCGGTATTCACCGTGGGCTTTCAAATCGACGAGGTGTTGCGGTTGCACATGGGCATGGACGCCAAGCAGGCGCGGGCGCGTTCGATCGCCTTGCTGGAAGAAGTCGGCTTGCCGTCGCCGGCAACCAAAATTAATGCCTATCCTAGCCAGTTGTCGGGCGGTCAGCAGCAACGCGTGATGATCGCGATGGCGATTGCCTGCGAACCAAAACTGCTGATTGCCGACGAGCCTACCACGGCGCTCGATGTCACGATCCAGAAGCAGATCATCGACTTGATCGACGCGCTGCGCAAGAAACACAAGATGTCGGTTTTGTTCATCACCCACGATTTGGCTTTGGTCGGTGAAATCGCCGATCAGGTTATCGTGATGCGCAACGGCGAGATTCGCGAACAAGGCGAGGTTCGCCAGATTTTCCACAATCCGCAGGACGCTTACACCAAAGCCTTGCTGCATTGCCGGCCTTCGCTGGACACGCGCCCGTGGCGGTTGCCCGTGATCGCCGACTATATGGACGGCCGAACCGGCAATGGCGCCGTCCCGCAAGCCGAATTGAAGGAGCGTTCGCGCGGCTTGAGCGGGCACGAAGAGATCGTACTGGATGTGCGCAATCTCGGGAAGAGTTTTTACAGCCGGGACGGCTTGTTCGGACGCAAGGAATTCCATGCGGTGCAGGACGTATCCTTCACGCTGGCGCGCGGCAAGACGCTGGGTGTGGTGGGCGAATCCGGTTCGGGCAAGACCACCGTCGGCCTGACCTTGTTGCGCTTGCACCAGGCGACCGCCGGGCAAGCGTTGTTCGAGGGCAAAGACATTATCGCGATGCCGAACAAGGAATTCATGCCGTACAAGCGGCGCATCCAGATTATTTTCCAGAACCCGTATGCATCACTGAACCCGCGCTTTACGATCGGCCAGATTCTGCTGGAGCCGATGCGGATTCATCATATCGGCGCGGATGACGTCGAGCGTGCCGACATGGCGTTTCAGTTGTTGAAGAAAGTCGGGCTGCCGGCCGCCGCGTTTCATCGCTACCCGCATGAATTTTCGGGCGGGCAACGGCAGCGTATTGCGATTGCCCGTTGCCTTACCATGAAGCCGGAAGTGCTGGTGTGCGACGAATCGGTATCTGCGCTGGACGTGTCGGTGCAGGCGCAGGTATTGAATCTGCTGCAAGACCTGCAGGAAGAATTCGGCATGAGCTATATCTTTATTTCACACGATCTGGCCGTGGTCAAATATATTGCCGATCAAGTGATGGTGATGTACCAGGGGAAGGTGGTGGAATTGGCCAATTCGGACGATCTCTACCGTAACCCTACCCATCCCTATACCAAGACCTTGTTGGGGGCGATTCCGCGCGGCCTGAGAAATTAGCCAGCGGCTGAACAGTCACACTTTTTTCTGGTAAGCGCGCCTGCTCGGGACGCCGATCAAGTTTGCATCCTGATACCGGCTTTTTGCAGCGTGTCGCAAGAAACCCGCATTCTGTCGCATTATGTTTGTGGTGACGATAAAACCTGATTAGAGTAGCAATATCCTACCTTGGCGGCTAAACGTGACCCAACCGTGAGCCAACCATTATGAAGACCATCTGAAGATAAAAAAATGAAAAACGACTTCCACATTGCAACAGAACCGGGCCGCGCCAGGCGTTTTAAGCGTTGGTTGCCGCCGCTCGCGGGTTTGATCTTGGTCGGGGCGGCGGGCGGCGCCTGGATGATGTTCCACGCCAACCCCAGCGGCGCAGCGGCAAAAGCGGATGCCGCCGAGGCGGCGAAAAAAGCCGAGGTGCAAGAGCTGGCATTCAGCGATTTCATGATCGTCGAAGCGCGCGAATTGAGTGTCATGCTGCCGATTTCGGGCGCATTGAATCCGCTTAGCCAGGCAACCGTGAAATCGAAGGTGGCGGCCGGAGTGCTGGAGACTCTGGTTCCCGAGGGTATCAAGGTTGCACGCGGTCAAGTGGTGATGCGTCTCGATACCGGGGATTTGCAGGCGCGTCTGGCGACCCAGCAGGCGGCGCAGGAGGATGCCAAGGCAAAGTTGGCGCTGGCGGCCAAGAATCATGAAACCAACCAAGCCTTGCTGCGTCAAAAATTCATTTCGCAAACCGCTTACGATACGGCTGAAAACAATGTCGATATCGCGCGCGCCGCGCTAAAGTCGGCGGTTTCGCAGGTGGATATTGCGCGTCGCGCGCTGGATGACGCCACAGTGCGGGCGCCGATCGACGGGATTATCAGCAAGCGATTCGTGCAGCCGGGCGAAAAAGCCTCGCCCGACACGTCGCTGTTCTCGATGGTGGATTTGAAACAGATGATACTCGAGGCGCTGGTGCCGGCTAGCGAGATTCCACGGGTAAAGGCAGGGCAACCGGTACGCTTCGATGTTGAGGGATTCGGGAGCCGTCATTTCAGCGGCAACGTGGCGCGCATCAATCCGGCGGCGGAAGCCGGTTCGCGCGCGATGACGGTGTATATCGCGGTGAACAATGAAGACGGCGCGTTGCGCGGCGGCATGTTTGCCAAGGGCGGCATTACGCTGGAAAAATCGGCGGCAGCGCCGGTGGTGCCGATCAGCGCATTGAGGCAGGAGAATGGCGCCGACACGGTGTTTACCATTGAACATAATAAAATTGTATCTCAGCCGGTTAAGTTGGGACTGCGCAATGAAGATGACGGCATGGCGGCGGTAATCTCGGGCCTCGCCGCCGGTGCGCGGGTGATGATTGTGAAGCTGGACGGCATCAAAGCGGGAAGCGCGGTCAAGCTGCCGCAGGATACGCAAAATAAACAGCCGATCACGGCGCCTTCCACCACCCTGAAAGGCTAACCCATGTGGATCACCAAAATCAGCATCAATAACCCGGTATTTGCCACCATGGTGATGGTGGCATTGCTGGTGCTCGGCGTGTTTTCATATCGGGAATTGGGTTTGGAGCAAATGCCGGACGTACAGATTCCGGGCATTTTCATTCAGGTGGCCTATCCGGGGGCTTCTCCCGAGGCAGTCGAGAACGATCTGACCAAGCCGATCGAAAATGTCGTCAACACCGTCAGCGGCGTAAAAAGAATTTTTTCCAGTTCGCGTGAAGGGTCCAGCAATACCGGGATCGAATTTGAGTTGTCGGTCAATATGGATCATGCGCTGCAGGAAGTGCGCGACAAAATTTCCCAAATCCGCCCGGCTTTTCCAAAAGCAGCCAAAGATCCGTACGTCGACCGATTCGACACTGAAAACGCGCAGCCGATCACCACCTTGAGCGTGACTTCGTCGGGGCGCGACTTGCGCGAGCTGTCGACCCTGACCGAGCAAGTCATTGTGAAGCGCCTGCAAGGCGTGCCCGGCGTCGGCAAGGTGGTAACCGGCGGCACGGTCAGCCGGCAGATCTTGATCAACTTGAACCCGGCGAAAATGGCGGCGCAGAATGTCGGCGTGGACGAGGTGATGCGGGCGATTCAGGACACCAATCAGAATATGCCGGCCGGCGCCATCAGCAAGGGGGACGTCGAGCAATTGGTGCGCCTGGAAGGGAAAATCAAGACGCCTCGTGAATTCGGCAAAATTATCGTAGCGCGGCGCGGCACTG
>PKWO01000039.1 GCA_003132085.1 Oxalobacteraceae bacterium
CGGGAACCCCGGCCTGCGACATCAGGTGTTCAACCGGATTGCGACCGGGTGTAAAGACATCTTTGAAAATTTCCCACCGCTGGTGCCAGGAGGGTACGGCGCTGAACAGTTGCTCGATGTTGAGGGACTCCGGGAACGGCGGCGGACTTGCGCAGGAAGGCATCGAACCATTCTATCGCAAGTACTTGCGGCGTGCCGCTGCGGGGCTAGGCCGCATGCATCGAGGAAGCCGGCAACCTGACATTGATTCACGAGGAAGATCTCCTGCGTGACAGCAAGCCTGCCGCCTTTCAGGTCATCGACGGGAAACACCCAAATTAAGCACACTCAATCGAGGCACCAATCATGCGGCAATCACTCAAGAAGATCCGATAACGACGCTGTCTTTGCTGCCGGAGTCCAGCATTTCCGGAGCAAGAGTGAACTCCTGAATCCGCACCATATGATTACGCGGATCTAGCGGCACGTGGAAGAGCTGTTCTCGAGGCTCAACCACATTCAATTGGAATAAATTGCGGCCCCGCCTGACACCGATTAGCATGCTGATGCGAGTGGCTGTTTCAAATGCCTTAACCGCTTTGGACCCGCCCTGCCCCGCAATTTCAATGACCCGATGAGGACTGGGGTTCGCCGGGCCCGCGCCTGCCCAAAAGCTCAAACGGAACGTCTCCAAGCCGGGGCCACGATTGTAACCAGTGATCTCAAGTCCAGCGGAACCTCCAACCCAAAACCAAACCAGGCGCCCCTCCATATCTCGTCCTTGCGGGTTATGAACGACGAGTTCAGGAGATCCGACATAATTCCTTGTGTCACGAAAGCCGAATTGCGTCAGCAAAACGGCATCGGACCATTCCGACGACAAACCTTGAGAATGATATCGATGATCGAACAGACCGGGGTCCAGATATACCTTCGCTTTCCGAGCATGGAATGCAAGCCAGGAGGCCATAATATTGTCGGGAGCTTTGATCAGATAGGTACGCTCCGGGTGGTGTTCGGCAAATCGATAGGCATCCCGGATCTCGGGACTATTTACCGTCGCCAAAATCCCATTATTCTTCACGACCTCGCGCAATTGAGAAAGCGTTCCCAGCAGTGCGGCGAAAATAACCGAGCATGCGCACACACTGATTATGGTGTAGCGTCGTGATCGCCTCACTGTAACGGTCAGCCTTGCCAATCCTACAGCAGCAAGGGTGCACCAGAGCCATCCGAATGAGTAGCTTAGTTTGGCAAATGGATATCTGTTCACCTCGGTGCGAACCAGCATCGAGAGTAGAATTCCGACAGGTACGACAACAACACCGAGAAGCCGAATCCGCGATCTAAGGCAACAGGTCAGAAACGCACAGCCGTTAAGGAACAGTACAGCCAACGCCGTAGCCGCCTGCATGCTCCAACCGCTCACGACCGGTGCCGCCATCGCAAGCAAGAAGATTTCACCCCATCCTTCCAGAGTGCCCCCGCGAGGAAATAGGCTTGCGAGGGCATTCGGATCCATCGCCAGACCGAATTGGCTCATTGAAAACCGGGCTGCAAACCGCAAGTAGGGCAGCAGCAACACGCAGGAACCAGCGACAACTGTTGCTGTGGCGGAGAGCCGAAGCCGCACTGTACCAGTCTTGACAAAAATCAGTGATGCTACCATCATCACCGCAATTACGTACACCTCCGTGTAGCAACTCAACACGAATGCCGCGATGATCGCCGACAGCAACACATCCTCAAAATGGAGGCGCCGTGACCTGATCAGAATGCCGCATAACGCAGGAAAACAAAACAGCACGCTCACATTCGACAGGAAGCCGTCAAGGTGCAGCCTCGTCAACGACGGCAAGACCCCGATCCAAATGGCGCACCCCGTTGCGGTCCAGCGCGGAAGAGATAAGCGACGAATAGCGGCATAGGACGCGGCTGAAAGCAGCAGTATGAAAAATACCGAGGTGGCCCCGTACGCAGTCTTGGCGTCAGTCCCGGAGATCGCGGCAACAATCGCAATACATACGGATTGTCCGATGCGCTTTTCCTTTGCGTCGATGGCTTTCACCAGCCACGGATGCGATCCGACGGAATCGATCGTCGTGCTGAATGGTTCATCCTTCAAGAACTGCGCAAGCAGAACATAATTAGCCTGATCCTCGTGCGCCGTGCCGTAATAATTGTCAGGGCCAACTAAAAATACCGGCATTCCATGCACAGCAGCGCAGACTATCACGACTATGAGAACATTGACGAACTCCTTTCTCCCGGATATTAGGTGGTTAGAACGATATTGAAACAGATGCCAAAGGAGAGCGACCGAGCAAGAAAGGCCAATCCCGAAGACGATCCATGCCGAATAGCGAACCGGCACATCAACATACACCAGATCCTGTGAGGCGAGGATCGCGAGGGGGAGACCGGCACAAGACACATATAGCAACCACATCCGGGTCATCCGGACTGCGGGCAGGAGTAAGGCTACTCCATACCCCCACCCGATAGCCAGGATTGACAGAATTGACCATTGCAGC
>PKWO01000050.1 GCA_003132085.1 Oxalobacteraceae bacterium
CACCATATACAGCAGACCATCGATACCATCTTTGGCCCATTCGACGTCCATCGGCACTGGATGTCCTGCTTTGGTGCTGTAGTGCTCCTCGATACGAATAGCTGCGTCTGCGAGCGACAACACTTCGTCGTCGCTGAGGCAGAAGCGACGTTGGTCTTCTTTAGGCGTAGGAACGTTGTGCGTGGTCTCGCGTCCTGCGCCACGGGAATACACCATCCTGATCTTCTTGCCGCCCAGCGTCCGGCGCAGCACGGCCCTATGTCCGAGCCGCAAGGTGGGTTTAAAGACGTGGAATTCGTCTGGGTCAACCGTTCCCTGCACTACATTTTCGCCTAAGCCGTAGGCGCCCGTAATGAATACCACATCGCGAAACCCGGATTCGGTATCAAGTGAAAAAATCACGCCGCTGGTAGCCAGATCCGAGCGCACCATTTTCATTACGCCAACAGAAAGAAACACTTTGAAATGATCGAAACCGTTTTCCTCCCGGTAGCTGATGGCTCTATCCTTGAACAGACTGGCAAAGCAACGTCGCACCGACTCCATCAACCTGGCTTTGCCGGCGATATTCAAATAGGTTTCATGCTGACCCGCAAAACTGGCCGTTGGCAAGTCCTCTGCAGTAGCGGAACTGCGCACGGCCACCGTTAGTTGATCGTCATACTCCGACTTGAGTTGCTCGTAGGCCGCAGCGATCTGTTCCACAAGTTCTGGCGGGAAAGCGGCACCGTACACGATTTCCCTGGCAAGTTCCGCNNCCTTGATGTTTATGCCATCTAGCGCGGCATGCAGATGTGGCCACGCGTCAGCATGATCGAGTACATGACGGTAGGCTTCGGCGGTGACGGCAAATCCATTTGGCACCCTGACTCCATGCACCGTCAACTCTCGATACATTTCCCCGAGCGAGGCATTCTTGCCACCGACAAGCGGCACATCGGCGATGCCCAGTTCGGAGAACCATCGAATGTACGAATTGTTGGTTTTCATTATCGTTGCCCAGTAGGAGAACGTCAAAAACCTAGCTCTTGCGGCGTTGAAATATTGAACGGAGTCTGCTTTTCAAACTCGCCGGCATCAGATTAGGGGGTAGTTCAAAATGTACCATTTTTAACCACCCCTTGTCCCAAATATGGCATGTCGCGAAGGCTTGGTTATCCGCAACGCAATGCATATGAGGATGTGGCTTTAGGTGCAGTGGCGTATGATTTGTGCCCATTTTCGCTATGAGAGGCAAGATTATTTACTCAGGGCGGTGTTTTTGGGCTTGCAAATGCCGACTGTTATTCATAAAGACAATATCATCCATTCACAATAAAAATTGGCAATATATCCCGCAAAGCAGCATAATTCGCTTGTCTCCTCCAACTTCGTAAAAGAATTGGATTTAGCCCGCTCTTATCAGCGGGCTTTTTTTTGCCAAATTTCTTGTGATTTGTCGGCTGCCATCGCCCCTATGGATGTTGCCGGCGGTGAAAAATCGCGCACATTTGGCGACGCGAGCCACTGGCTGATTCCTTGACGTTCGGCCGCCGGTCCCAAGATATCGCGACGGTCACCTGCGGTTAAGACGCCAGGCTTTGCCCTTGTCAGGTCATCAACGACGACTGTTCGCCTCGTCGTTCAGGTTCTGCCGCAATATGCGCGAAATCATATCGGGATCGACGTCGTTAGATTTCAAATATTCAATTGCGCACATTGTGCTGAAGTTGGCTTGCACTTCAAGAGCACGGTTTGCAATATTCTCTTGGGCAACTCCCAAGTTATTAAGGTTCGACCCTGACGGTTGTGACGAGTCGTGGGTTTGTTGCGCGCTCATTGCCTATCCTTCACGGAGTCGCTGAGGTGTTAGCAAGCCTGACTGCGAACCACATTGAGGAATCTTGAACTGTCAACATGCGCATAGCTTGCTAATATTTCCGGGTGGATGAGTTCCCGCTTCGGCTTCATATTATTCGAGGGGGCAACAAAAACTATTGACTTAAGTCAAACATTATCGTTTGCATGGTTGCCTACGCCGAAGGCAACATGCGTCAAAAATCCGCTTTACGACCCGTTACTAACATTACTAACGCTACCAACGTCACGATGCATTGCAGGATTGCGAGCAATCTATTTTTAATAGTATATATGATATATACTATTAATTTGGTATTGGAGGCTTGTCATGAGACTCATCCTTTTACTCTTTAAACGTCTAACATTCCAGCGTCCGCACGATGACAACCTGCGTGCCAGCGAGGTAAAGTCATATCAAACGATAAATGGCTACGCTGTCATGTGCAAAGTGCATTGAATATAGACCGGCCTATTCGCAAGAATCGAGGCGGCAGATACGTTGCTTTTGCGACACGCAATATGGCGCCTCCGGCCCAATTCCATCGCGCGCACGCGACGGTGCAAGCTGATTTTCGTTATTGACGTTCACCGTTCTTGCTGGCACCAAGAGGGCTGCGGCGAAAGGCACGTAATTCGGCTGTAAAAATGCGTGGTGACGCCCGCCGCCGCAGTTCCCCCTTGCCGGTTTCTAAAGAATTTGGTGCTGGAATATTTCCCGACCGCCAGCGCCGGTAGTGCATATTATTGCAAGCGGCCAGTTTAACCAGCAAACATGACCCCTTTGTTACAACACGGCAATAAAAACGGATTTCCGCACTCCTATACAATTATTGGCAGACCCCGGCAGACCCTGCTGGCAGAACCGGCGCGTGATGCCGCTGTGGGAAGTTTTGCGAACTGATTCGATTTCTAAATTTCGTTTGCTATCAAATCAGCTATGTCCGGGTACGTACGCATTTGCGATTCGTCACAGTTCAGCGCATGTGAAAATGCGTAAAAATGTCTTTCGTTTAGCCAGAAGTATTCGTGGTTTCGTAGCGCTTCGACGAATTCTGCAGCATCTCCTGTCGTTGCAAATGCCTTTGCGACGAACGTGTCGCTGTCCTTGAAAATGCCAGCTTCCATCGCAAGTGCGATTGAGTCCAACGCGTAATTGACTTGCTCACCGGAACCCTCAAGCTCGTCCGATATTTCTGCAAACCGCAAAGGCGTGTAGATTTTCTTAGTGTGGTCGTAGCCCCCAAAAGGCCGGTATTTATCGTACGCAGCCGAGCTTAGTTCGATGGGCGTGAGTTTAATCGTGTAGGGCTTGATTGGCGACATGATGGTTTCCTTTGGTGCAGCAGAATGAAGGTATATGCTACGTTCTTTTTGGCTTTATAAGCAACCATGCCTTGTCGCCGAGAATCGCTGCGATCCGATCCGGCGCCAGTAAGCGATGCATTGGAGAGGTAAGGCAGGTTAGCGGCGGTGAAAAAAGGCGAAATTCAGAATTTATCGTCGAATGGCGCTACACTCGGAGCGAGACGAACCCTGGAGAAATACCATGCCCGACATTGACCCTGGAAACACCTTCCGTGGGCTTCCGTTGACTGCTGAGCAAGATGCTGAAGTCAGGCACTACATAAAAAAGAAAAAGCAGCATGGCGAACCGTGGGATACACTGGAGTTGGCGGCCATGCTGAAAGACATGTTGGAACCTCCCATCGACGACGAAGACGAAGAACTCGACGCCGTCACTGAAGAAGATAAAGAGGCCGCAGAACGCGCAGCGGCTTCCATCGACGAGGCTATGGACCCCATCGAGGCCAGTGAGGAGCGAACTGCTGCCATGGAATCCGAGGCTATGAAAGGGCCCAAGCGTTGAATCTTGGATAGTGCTCTTGTCAAACCC
>PKWO01000569.1:0-735 GCA_003132085.1 Oxalobacteraceae bacterium
TTGGCAGCAAGGCCGTGATCACCGGCGACGTCACGCAAATCGATTTGCAGCGCAGCCAGAAAAGCGGGCTGATCGAAGCGCTCAAAATTCTCGAAAATGTGCGCGGCATCGCATTTACCCGTTTTTCCAGCGCCGATGTGGTGCGCCACCCTCTGGTGGCGCGTATCGTTGACGCGTACGAAGCTGCCTCCAGTTCGGAATCCCCGATTGTTGTCAAAAATGCCGCAAAAAAATAAACTTGCGCTGTCGGTGCAATATCCGGACCCGCGTTTGCGCGAAATCATTTCCCGCGCCCAAGTGCGGCGTTGGGTACAGGCCGCGTTGCTGGCCCCGGCCGACTTGACGATACGTTTTGTCGATGCCGAGGAAGGCCGCACCCTAAACCGCGACTATCGCGCCAAAGACTACGCCACCAACGTGCTGACCTNNGATGTCTTGCTGCGTGAAGCAGCCGAACAAGGGAAAACGATTGAAGCCCATACTGCCCATTTGGTGGTGCATGGCGTCATGCACGCTCAGGGCTACGATCACGATACGGATGAAGAAGCCGCCGAAATGGAAGCGCTGGAAATCGGGATATTGGCACGCCTGGGCCTGGAAAATCCATATCGCCAGGCCTAAGGGGGGAGTTGCACCAGTGAAAGTATGCACTTACCGATAAAAACGATGCTCACATCGCATCATCGGCCGCCGGCAAGCCGGTATCATTAAAAATGGTGACTATTCAGCCGCTGG
>PKWO01000569.1:741-3045 GCA_003132085.1 Oxalobacteraceae bacterium
CCCCACTCGCGCCAGCGGCTGAACAATCACTAAAAATGTTCGATCAACCAGCAATATCGAGCATCCGAGGGCTTTTCGTGTATCCTGTTAAGCCACAAAACAACGTCGCAAAAACGGCTTACAGCCATATGCAAGATCAACCTAGTGGCGCCAAATCCGTTGACGCCAAACCCCATCGTTCACTCTTTGAGCGCTTGACCGCCCTCATCGCGCCGGAGCCTGAGAATCGCGGTGAATTGCTGGAAATCCTGAACGATGCGCACGAGCGCAATCTGATCGACGCCGATGCGTTATCGATGATCGAAGGCGTGTTTCAGGTTTCCGACCTGTCGGCTCGCGATATCATGGTTCCCCGTTCGCAAACCGACGTCGTCGATATCGCCAAACCGATCGAAGAGTGGTTGCCGATGGTGCTGAAAACTGCGCACTCGCGTTTTCCGGCGGTCGAGGGGGAGCGCGACAAGGTGGTCGGCATCCTGCTGGCAAAAGATTTGCTGCGTTATTATGCGGAAGACTCGTTCGACGTCCGCGACATGCTCAGACCGGCGGTCTTCATTCCGGAATCAAAACGGCTCAACATATTGTTGCGCGATTTTCGCGCCAATCGCAACCACATGGCCATCGTAGTCGATGAGTACGGCGGGGTCGCGGGCTTGATAACGATTGAAGATGTGCTGGAACAGATCGTCGGCGATATCGAAGATGAGTATGACTTTGACGAAGAGGAAGACAATATCCTTGCCATCAAGGAAGGTGAACATGGCGCGCGCTGGCGCATCAAGGCCCTGACTGAAATCGAGCAATTCAACGAAACCCTGGGCACCGACTTTCCCGACGAGGATGTCGACACCATCGGCGGCTTGGTAGCCAATCATATAGGCCGCGTGCCACGCAAGGGCGATGTATTCGACATCAATAATCTGCGCTTTGAAGTACTGCGCGCCGATGCGCGTCAGGTATATGTGCTGCTGGTCGAAAGGCTGCCGAGAGTGATTGAAGAACCAATCTGATTTGCGCCGATCGATTTTTTCGCGCTTGATAACCCACGGTTGAACATCCTGTCAGCGTCCTCCTTGCGCTCCGCTATTGCGCCGTTACTGTGCCTGTCGGCCGGCATCGGCTCGGTATTGGCATTCGCGCCATTCGGCCTGTGGCCGTTGCAATTCATCACGCTGGCGCTGCTATTTCACTTGGTTTCGCGCGAATCGTCGCCGAAACGCACGGTACTGCTGGGGTGGGCATACGGCTTCGGCTGCTTTGCGTTTGGCGTGTATTGGCCATACGTCAGCATGCATCGTTACGGCGATATGTCAGCGCCGCTGGCGGGTCTTGCAGTCGCCCTGTTCTCGCTGCTATTGGGAGTGTTCAGCGCGATCGCCGTCGGCACCGGCAACTGGCTGCGGCAACGCTGGCAGGTCGGCGCCAACCTGAGTATGCTGGCCATCTTCCCGTCAACCTGGGTGCTGTCGGAATGGCTGCGCGACTGGATATTTACCGGTTTTCCCTGGCTGGCGTCCGGCTATGCGCATACGGGTAGCCCGCTGGCCGGTTTTGCGCCGGTGCTCGGCGTATTCGGCGTCGGCTGGATCGCGGCAATCATCGCCGGCAGCCTCGCCCTGTTGCGGTCGAACCGGCGGCTGATAGCATTGGCGGTTGCGCTGCTGGTTACCGGCACGGCCTTGAAGTTGATCACTTGGACCCACCCCAGCGGCCAGCCGATTTCAGTGCGGCTACTACAGGGCAATGTTCCTCAGGAGGAAAAATTTCAAAGTGCGCACCTGGATGAAACCCTGACGATGTACGACCGCATGTTGCGCGAAAAACGGGCTGATTTGATTGCCGCGCCGGAGACGGCAATCGCGCAATTGCCGCAACTTCTGCCGCCGGACTATATTGCCCGGCTGGTAGCGTTTGCCAAGCAAACCCAAAGCCATCTGGCAATCGGCATCGTCCTCAGCGATAGCCCGGGGGTCTATACAAATAGCGTGATCGACCTGTCGCCGCAATTGACCCGCAGCAATTTGTATCGTTACGACAAACACCATCTGGTACCGTTCGGCGAATTCATACCATTCGGTTTTCGCTGGTTCGTTGACATGATGCACATTCCACTCGGCGACCAGACTCCGGGTCCGATGCCGCAAGCCCCGTTTGCGGTGAAAGACCAGTGGATATTGCCGAATATTTGTTATGAGGACTTGTTTGGCGAAGAAATTGCCGGCGAATTGGCCGCCAGATATTACACCGGCGTCCCGCAAGCAACGATTCTGCTCAATCTGTCCAACATGGGATGGTTCGGCCAAT
>PKWO01000290.1 GCA_003132085.1 Oxalobacteraceae bacterium
CGGCGACGATGGCGAAGACCGGAGCCGTCAAGAAGAAACGCAGCGGGACCGAGAAGGGCGGCGTTTGCTCAAACGACAGGATACGTTGCATACGGCCCTAGCGCCTGTGCCAAATCAGGATTTCATAAAGATAATCGGGGCGAGTCCGCGTTTCGTAAGCGAAGCCGTTGCGTTCAAGAATGCCGTACAACGGGCGTGGCTCCCGATCGATCAACATGCAAAGGCGCTGGTCTTCAGTCAATCTCGACAGCGCATCGAGCACGCGTTCCAGCGGCTCGGGCGGCTCCAGCCCGCATACATCCAGTTTGATTTCGTTTTCCATGGCGGTTCAGACCAGCGAGCCAATCTGTTTCATCGCGCTGACGACATCGTTCTTTTGCGCGGACAGAACCCGATCGGTCATCAGATAGAGAATACTTTCCTCTTTCAAATTGTGCTGCTGCAGCATGATGTTCAGTGTGTCGGAATGACCGAGAAAAGAATTTTTGTCGCGCCGCGCCAGCCCATCCTTCAGCATCGAGATGATGCCACGGAGCTGCTGATGTTCGACGCGCATCACGCTGGTCGGACCGTCGGTGCTGCCGATCGCCGTTTCAAACGTCGGGAACAACACCTGTTCTTCCATCGCAAAATGCTGTTCGAGCGCTTCATAGAATTGCTGAAAACAAGCTGCCGCGCGGTCCCATAGATTCGTATTTACGTAATTTTCCGCTTCGATGAATAGTGTGTCGCAACGCTTGTGGTCGTTGGTCAGATAACCGGTAATAGTGTCCATGGCGCCTCCTTTGGCGATTGATGATGGCGCATTCTGGCATTGCGGCGACATTGCAGTCCTTGACCGGCATTAAGAATTTCCGGACTGCCTGTGCGTTGCCGCGAGTGTCATGCAAAAGCGAAGTCAGCCGCAACAACCGCCGCAGCAGCTACCTTTACCGGCTTCAGCTGACTGGGCAACCCGGACCGTGTAGCCGGCATTGACTAATGCACTTTCCAGTTGCGGCTTTACCGCACGTTTTTCATCGAATTGCACGGCGACTTCGCCGCGCAAGAGCGACACGTTGAGGTCGCCTACGCCGGCAATACCGGTCAGTGCGCGGGTAATCGTCTCAATGCATTTTTCGGAAGTCATGCCTGCGACTTCGAATATTTCGGTTTGCATATTGTTCTCTTCATTTCCTTGATGCGGCGTTAAACATGGCCGCGCAAGCTTCTGCGGCCAACCTTGGTCATTCCGCTTCATGGTACTTCGTTCGCCACAACGATTTACATGATTTCGATCAAGCTTTTCAATGCTATACGGGGTGTATGGCTTGTATTTGCGGCTTGACGGGAGCGAAGGCTAACGAACAGTAGCTACGGACTGTGTATGGCAACGCAGACAATCTGTTGCTCTGGACCTTTGCATTGGCGGGAAATGGCGCAACGCTTGGGCTTGAAAGAGGTGCTCTTGATCGATGCGGACCGCAATGTCGAGATGACGCCTGCGATGGGCACGCGGTTGGCGCTGCGAGAAAAAGCAGTTCTGCCGCATTGACATCTTTTGATATTTTTTGATAAGCTCTATTGAAGACCCGCAACCGGTAGTACTATAAACAAGTACTCGGTTCGACGGCTAATACAACAAATTCACATGCCTACTCCCGCGAAACGCACATCTCCCGCAGACGGCAAACGGTCTGCCGGGGCGTCCCCGGCAAGGTCCGGCCCATCGGCCAAGCCGTTTCTTCGCTTCTATCATTCCGAGGGTCTCCGCAAGAAGACGCTCGCCGTGCTCGGTGCGATCGAGCAGGCTGAGGATGCTACCGCGCACCGCGACGCCCTTGCGGACTTGGTGGTGGAATTGACGAACAGCGGCATGGACACCTACTTCATGAAGCCGCTGAAGCTTGCCAAGGCTGGCTTCATCGTACAGCAGGGTGCGAACCTCGGCATGGCCGGTGCGCAGCAGATCATGGGTTCCGTCATCCGCAACATCATCGGACGCATGGATGGGCCACAACTGCTTTCCGTATGTGGCTCCATCCGGCAGTTCATGCTTTGAACGCCGGGGGCGGCTAAGAACCGTGCTATATACGCGACCATCCAAGTAAGTGCACGCGCAGGGCCGCCTGTTAATAGGCTGCATGATAATGGGCTGCATGATAATGGGCTGCATGATAATGGACTACATGATTTCTCTCATTTATCTTTGCGGCAGTCGCGCGCAAAGAACTGCTCATTAGCCAAAAGAAACTTTTCGAACCATGCACGCCAGACGATATGCCGCACATCGTTGCGCTTCACCCACAGTCCATTGCGGACAAGGCGCATGCTTGCGGGAAACCGCCTGGAGGCGCACACTTCGATATACATCAAGGGGGCGACAATGTGAGCAAATAAGCTGACCAGATCAGTCAACGCATGGAGACAAATCATGGAAAAAATATGGCTAAAGAGCTTTCCCGACGACGTGCCCGCGGAAGTTAACCTCGACGAGTTCAATTCACTCAGGGCGATCCTGGAATGGGGTTGCGCTCGCTATTCACCGTTGACGGCATTCAGCAATCAAGGGGCCTCGATCACGTATCGCGAGCTAGACGAATACTCGCTGGCTTTTGCCGCTTACCTGCAACAGGTTCTCGGTATGGCCAAAGGGGATCGCATTGCGATCATGATGCCCAACTTGCTGCAATATCCGGTCGTTTTGTTTGGCGCATTGCGCGCAGGCTGCACGATTGTGAACACGAATCCGCTCTACACGGCGCGTGAATTGCGGCATCAATTGGTCGATTCCGGCGCCGTTTGCATTGTTGTTCTGGAGAACTTCGCGCATACGCTGCAAGAAGTGCTGGTCGACACCTCGATTCGGAAGGTGATCATTTCGCGCGTTGGCGATTTGTTCCATTTTCCCAAAGCGCAGATTACCAATTTCGTCGTCGAACATGTGAAACACATGGTTCCGGAATGGCACATCAGCGAATCGGTCTCGTTGACCGACGCGCTTGATCGTGGCGCGAACTTGACCCTCACCGAAGTCGCGCTGGGCACCGACGACATCGCCTTTCTGCAATATACGGGCGGCACAACCGGCGTGCCGAAAGGCGCAATGCTCACGCACGGCAACATGGTCGCCAACCTGCAACAGACAACGGCTTGGGTCCGGGGGGTTCTCACGGAGCGGGAGGAAGTGGTCGTCATTCCGCTGCCCTTGTATCATGTGTTTGCGTTGAACGCGATGCTAACGTTCTTCAAACTCGGCGCCAAAATCGTATTGATCACGAATCCGCGCGATATAGAAGGCTTTGTCAGGGAATTGAAACATATCAGGTTCAGCGCGATGATCGGCGTCAACACGTTGTTCAACGCGCTGCTGAATTCCCCCGACATCGGCGAGGTCGACGCCAGCAATGTGAAGGTGGTGATCGGCGGCGGAATGGCGGTGCAACGCACGGTCGCCAACAAATGGCACGAAGTATTCGGCGTGCCTTTGATCGAAGCCTATGGGCTGACGGAAACATCGCCTACCGCGTGTGCGAATCGTTTGGACATCGTCGAGTATACGGGCACCATCGGCCTTCCCGTTTCCTCGACCGAGGTGTCGATTCTCGACGAGGCGGGCAGGGAATTGCCATTGGGCGAAGTCGGCGAGATATGCATTCGCGGTCCGCAGGTCATGAAAGGATACTGGAAACGACCGGAAGAGACCGCCAACGTGTTTACCAGCGACGGCTTGCTGCGCAGCGGCGACATGGGATTCATGGACGAGCGCGGCTATATCAAGCTCGTCGATCGCAAGAAGGACGTGATCGTGGTTTCCGGTTTCAAAGTATTTCCGAACGAAGTGGAGGAAGTGGTGGCGATGCATCCGGACGTGCTTGACGTGGCGGCTATTTCGGTCGCCGACGAGTACTCGGATCAGGCCGTAAAAATAGTAGTGTTCAGGAAAAATTCCTCGCTTACGGCAGACGAGTTGCTTGAACATTGCCGCAAGAACCTGACCGCATATAAGGTGCCGAAGTACGTTGTGTTCCGCGATCAGCCGCTACCGAAATCGGCTATCGGCAAGATTTTACGCCGCGTCATAAAAGAAGAAGAGGACACAGCCGAGCGAGCCAAGAAAGCCGAAGTCCACATCTGAACAAGTCGCTAAGGAAATGCATGAGCGGGAAGAGTCCAAATGATTCCGGGATCGAAACCCTGAGCGGTATCGATGGCGCTTTGCTCAATCTCGAAACTGCAGCGACGCCGATGCATGTCGGTTCGCTGCATCTGTTCGACACGCCTGCCGACTACCACGGAGATTTCTTTGCGGCCGTCAGACGCACGCTGAAACAGCGGATGGTGCCGGTGCTTTGCCGCCGCTTGGCAGCGTTGCCGCTGAATCTCGCAAATCCGGCCTGGCTTCAGGGCCGGATTGATCTCGACCAGCACATTCGGCTGGTCCGTCTGCCGGCACCGGGCACTTGGGCGCAGCTTGAGACGGCGGTGGCCGATCTGCATGCCGAGTTGCTCGACCGCTCGCGTCCGTTGTGGATGATGTATGTACTGGATGGCCTGGGCAGTGGCGAGAAAGCCTACTATATCAAGATTCACCACGCGATGCTCGACGGCCAAGCCGGCGTGGCGTTGGCAAACATTTTGTTTGATGCGTCGCCCAACCCACCTGATCGTCCGCGCGCTGCTCGACCGGCAGCGCGTAAAAACCGACAGCCGGGAATGCTAGCGCTGGCCGCAGCC
>PKWO01000448.1 GCA_003132085.1 Oxalobacteraceae bacterium
GACGGTTTGCCCGGGTTGCTGGTCGATTGGTTCGGCGGTCGGCGCGGCTATTTGATCTGCCAGTTCCAGGCTGCGGGCGTCGATGCGTGGAAAATTCCTATCGTGCAGACCTTGATCGCCGAAACCGGCTGCCCGAACGTGTATGAACGTTCGAACGAACTGGTACGCAGGGGCGAAGGCTTGCCGGCGGTTTCCGGCGCTCTGGCCGGTGATGAGCCGCCTGACGAAACATGGCTCATGGAAAACGGCGTACGCTATGCGCTGAACATCAAGACCGGAGAAAAAAGTCACAACAAGAATTCCATTACCCAAGGCAAATTGCCTGTCGGGCCACGGAATAAGCGGACAACCGGCCAGAATTGACATCGCCATCGCACGCCGGAGCTTGCGCCAATCAGCGTGCCCGACGGTCAGCTATATAAATCGGGGGGGGGGTTGGAAATTCACGACAAGCGACTATGCCGAGGCAACTTTGCCGCCAGATAGTCGTGTTGATCGGCCAGCACATTACGCCCGCTCAAAATAAAGTGCTCGTAGCGGCAAGGTGCATACGGAGCATAAATCAATGGCCGAAAGTCATGCACCAGCCGCGAACCTTTTTCCTGGTTGCACTGCTTGCAGGCGGTCACACAATTCATCCAGGTGTCTCTGCCGCCTCGGGTGCGCGGCAAAATGTGATCGCGCGACAAATGATGACGCGCGAATTTTTTCCCGCAATAGGCGCAAATGTGCTGGTCACGCTTGAACAGCAAATCATTATTGTCACCAAGCGGCAATACCGCGCGCAGTTTGCGCGCCATGATTTCGCTACCGGCAATGGCGATGATGGGTTTGACGATGATTCGTGACTGTATCCCGGTGTTCGCATACCCGCCGCGAAATACAAAATCACGTTCGCCTAGCTCCCACGCTACCTTGCCGATTGCGTAGTAGTGAATGGCGTCTTGCGGCGCAATCCAGTCGAATGGATTGCCTGCGATATCAAGTACCAGTATGTTCGTAGTCATTTCATCTCGTGTTCCAGGCGAGCGACCGTGTCTGAATTCGATCAAAAATTGAATCTGAAACGGTTAGATGTATTTCCTCTATGACTCTAACACTCTCCGGTCTTCCTGTGTAGTCCAATTACGATCAATCGCAATCATGACAAATGCATTACATCAGACCGGCCAAGCCGGCATACACGCCAAAGCCCGCCGCCAGCAAAATGACCAGTGCCACCACCGCCGCATAACCGCCCTGCAACCGATGCGGCTGCGGCAGGCGCCGCGCCAGAAGGTACAGGAATCCAAGCACAATCGGCAGCAGCAATGCATTCATGACCTGCACGCCGACGCTCAGCATCACCAAGTCAATGCCGGATGCAACCACAACGCCGCCGGCGATCAGCGATGCGGTGTAAATTCCGTAAAACCACGGCGCTTCGCGCGGTGCGTGGTTCAGCGAATGCTTGACGCCCAACACTTCACCCAGCGTGCGCGCGGCCGTCAAGGTCACCACGATAGTCGCCACCAGCGCCGAGCCTATCATTCCCATCGCGAACAGCAGCTTGCCGGTGGCTTGGCCCAGCACTGGCGTGATTGCCTGCGCAATTTGCTGAACCGTGTCAAGCGCCGCCCCGCCATTGTTTATTCCCAGGGTCGCGGCGGTTGCAATCAGCACCGCCGCCATGATGATTTGGGTGACGATCGCGCCGAATGCCGTATCCCAGCGCGCCGTCGGCAAATCGTCGACCGTCAGTTTCTTCTCGACCACCGACGACTGCTGGTAAAACACCATCCAGGGCATGATTACCGCGCCGATGTTGGCCGCCACCAGATAAAGATACTTCGGCTCGCGCCACGGAATCGAGATAGCCCCGGACAACATGCCGGCCATGTCGGGCTGCGACTTCCACGCAACCAGCAAAAATACCAGTTCAAACGCACCGATCACCAGCGCAATACGCTCGACCGACAGATAGGAGCCGGTATAGGCCATCACGATCAAGCCGCCGACGACGACCAACATGCTAAGCCATGCCGGAACACCGAACATGAGCCCCACGCCCGCCAAGCCGCTCAGCTCGCTCAGCAACGCGCCAATACAGGCCAGCACCAGCGTACCGACCGACAGCAAAGCCCAGCCGCGGCCGAAGTATTCCTGAATCAAATCGCCGTGTCCCTTGCCCGACACAATACCCAGCCGTACCGTCAGTTCCTGCACCACAAACAGTACCGGAACCAGAATCAGTTGCAGCAGCAATAACCGGTACCCCCATTGCGCACCGCTTTGTGCCACCGTGATCACGCTGCCGGCATCGGTATCGGCCAGCATCACCACCATGCCCGGCCCGATAACTGCCGCAAAGCGCATCCAGCGTGAACGCCGTTGCGGCGGAACAAGCGGCGTCATATGGTTTGACGAGTCGATAATCATAGTATGTAGACCGAAAGGCAAGTTACCCGGGCTCTATCCGAAAGAATTGGGAACTATCTACATTGTAGATGATAATGATTATCAATCTCAAATAAATTACATATTGAGATACTTGCTTGAATGAGCGTGTTCAGTCCAACATCGCCGACGTTAATTTTGCACCACGAATCGGGCGTGAAACCGCATCCGTGGAATTTGCCCCCACCCAAGCCGAGATCACATTGTTGTTACCAATTCGACTCCCGTTCCGGCGTCGACGAAATCTGATGAATGGATAAATCGGCGCCCTGGAATTCCGCCTCAGCATCGAGCCGTATGCCCATCGCCAACTTTAGCAGGCCGTAAATCAGGAAGCCGCCCGCAAGCGCGATCCCCACCCCCATGGCGGTACCGATCAACTGCGCGGCAAACGAGACGCCGCCTGCGCCCCCCAATGCTTTCATTCCGAAAATGCCCGCGGCGAGCCCTCCCCACGCGCCGCACAAACCGTGCAGTGGCCAGACGCCGAGCACATCGTCAATCTTCCACTTGTTTTGCGTCAGCGCAAACATCCAGACAAAGATGGCGCCGGCGATTCCGCCTGTGAGCAAGGCACCGATCGGATGCATCAGATCGGAACCGGCGCAGACGGCAACGAGGCCCGCCAGCGGGCCGTTATACACGTAACCGGGGTCGTTCTTGCCAAGCACCAGCGCGACCAGCGTGCCGCCGACCATGGCCATCAGGGAGTTGACTGCAACCAGGCCATTCATCTTGTCGAGCGACTGCGCGCTCATCACGTTAAAACCAAACCAGCCGACCGTCAGTATCCATGCGCCCAAGGCGAGAAACGGGATCGACGATGGCGGATGCGCGGCGATCGCGCCATTTTTCATATAACGGCCGCGGCGGGCGCCGAGCAACAGTACCGCCGGCAACGCCACCCATCCGCCGACCGCATGAACCACCACGGAGCCGGCAAAATCATGGAATTCGGCCGAAAAAGCCAGCTTGAGCCAGGCTTGTATGCCAAATCGGTGATTCCATGCAATCCCTTCGAAGAAGGGATACAGGAAACCAACCAGCAGCGCCGTCGCGATCAACTGCGGGTAAAATTTAGCGCGCTCAGCGACGCCCCCCGAGATGATGGCTGGAACCGCCGCCGCAAAGGTGAGCAAGAAAAAGAATTTGACCAGCTCGTAACCGTTTTTGGCTGCCAAGACGTCGGCTGTGGCAAAAAAATCGACGCCGTAGGCCACACTGTAGCCGACAAAAAAATAGGCCACCGTTGAAATGGCGAAATCAACGAGAATTTTCACGAGCGCGTTGACCTGATTCTTTCTCCTGACCGTACCCAACTCAAGGAAAGCAAAACCGGCATGCATCGCCAATATCATAATCGCGCCTAATAATACGAATAGTGCGTCGGCACCGTTCTTAAGTCCATCCATTCCATTTTCCCCAAAATAGTGCAACATAAAAATTGACTGTTCCGCTTAAGCAATAATCATTCCATTTTGGTGCAAATATTTAACTCAATGATTTAATTGAATATTTAAAACAATCAATCCTTGCGCATTATGGATATGCATTGAAATAGGGCGATTTACCGGCCTATTATGGTGCAGGAAGGGATAGACCGCGAGCGACCCGGATTGTTGCACACAGGAATCGGAGAGCAGGCGATGGCAATTCAGATATTGGTTGTCGCGCTCGGTGTACGTACTGCAATAGTTGCATTATCAACACATTTTCTGGATTGTCTTTGAACACACATCGCGGAAAAATTTCGTGGAGAGTAAGAAAAATGGCAAGGAGAACGCGTCACGTGTAGAAGCGTTCACCTTGCTGAATGGCCACATCAGAATTTCAACGATTCACGCTGAAATGGTGAGGCTAGAATTTCGTGCGAATTCCAATTGCGGTAATGTAGTTCGTGGTATTCAAAGAGGCAAACGGCGCTGAGAAATTTGCGCCTTTGAAAGAGTCGTACATATAACCTGCATACACGTCAGTGCGCTTGCTGAAATGATAGTCGAGCAACGCCGAATAGTAGTACGCATTGCCGTCCAACTGCTTCAGGTCACTCGACTGCTTCAGCATCACGTCGTAAAAGCCCAATGCCAGATTCAACGAAGGCGTGAAGTTGTAATCGCCGCCGATGAACCAAATGTCTGTCGTTTGATCCGCGGCGCTGAAATTTGCGCTGGCGCTAGATGCGTTGCCAACCGTGTAGCCGTACAGACTCGTTACGCCCATGCTCGCCAATGTGTCGGAAGGGGCTTTCAGCGTGTAGGTTTCATAGCCGCCGCGGATCGTTGCATCGCCGAAGTGATATTTGGCGGCAACGAAGAAGGCAGTGGTGTTGAAATTTGTTAGGTTTATGTCGCCAGCCACGGTGCTGTTACCCGTCTTGAGCGCATCTGTGAATTCCTCGTATGCACTTTGAATGCCGAAATCACCTGCCTCATAGCCCATGTTGAGGCCATATCCCGACTGAGCGGTACTCGATCCGGCCACTCCGCCCATTTTGTAAAAACCGCCAAAATTCACCGAGCCGATTTGATTCTTGTAGCGCACGCTGTTGTCGATGCGCGTGTCTTCCGATACGCCACCGCCGCCACCGAACGTTCCGGAAAAGCCCAGAGGCGAGAAAAGATCGGCTGCCTGGACCGGGTCGTAGTTGACGACGATGTCGAAGATCGGACCGTAATTGCGACCAAATGTGATCGTGCCCAGGTTCGAGTCAGCCAGACCGACATTGGCTGCGCGATTGAAAAATTGCCCGTTCAGGGAGGTGTTGGCTGAGACATTGGGTCCTGAGGCGGTGTTGTTTGCCAGCGACGCTGTGCCGTTATTGAGCGCGCCGTCCGGAAGATTGAAGCCGGATTCCAGAGTGAAGACCGCCTTCATTCCAGCTCCAAGATCTTCCGATCCCCGAATGCCCCAACGCGAATCGGAGACGCCGCCGTTGAACATGCCTGTTACAGAATTCGGCACGTGTACGGAGGATGTCGCAGAAACCGGATTGACGCCGAACGGAAAGTTCGGATCAACGCTCAGCGAGTGTTCAACTTTACCGACCGCCACATCAAGTACGCCATAAAGCTCTATCTGGGTGCCGGAAGTTTGCGCATGTACGCCATTGGCGGCTAGCACTAATCCAACAATTGCATATTTTGTTTTGTTCAATTTCAACTCCGTAAGGTTAGGATTCTTTTGAATCGCATTTTCATTAGGAACACCGTGGATTTTTTCGATAAGCGATATATCAATCTTGTGGCGAAATTGGCGTGATCGCCAACACAAAAAAGTGTTGCGCCGAAAGGACAGCCCACATAATTTCAGTAAGCACCCCATAGATAGAGAAACGCCGTGTTGTTATCGCCCGCGCTTCGGCCATTGCCGTCATAATTCGACGAAGATCCGTTGTATTGGAGATATTTGTAATACTGCAAACCGACGCGTATGTTTTGCACCGGAGTCCAAAATACTTCCGGCACCCAGAACTTCGTGTTTGGCGTGCTATTTGCGTTGCCGAACGGTACCGCATTGCCTGAGCCGTCCGGGCTGGTGGTGTAGGCCAGCGCGTCCGGACTTCCGGTCGCTGCAACGTAACTCAGGCTTGTGCCGAACTTTGATCGGTACACATACGTTCCCTTCAAGCGGAGGTAATCGAGCGTATTCGACGAGTTGGAATAGCTTCCCGTGTAATTGGGGTTTGCGCTATTCGACAATGCATCACTGTATTTCTGGTTCTCTCTGATGTAACTGAACTGCGCCGAAATCGAGTGAGCGTCCGACAAGTATTGATATTGCCCGTCAATGCCCAGGTCGCGATAACGTGTCGTCGGGCCGGTGGCCGCAGGCGAGTCGAAATATATTTCGGTATTCATGCCGAAAACGCCCAGCATCGCGCTATTAGGTCCCCAGTCGTGGTTCAACGCAAGTCGCCAATACGGGTTAAGCGGCCCTTTCAGCTTTGGCTGGTCGGCGTTGGAAACACCCTGACTGAGGAATGAAAACACGCCGTTCGCGGTTTGGTATGCACCAAATTCCGCGTAGACTTTGTCGTTCCAGTATGCGTAGGCGTTCATACCCGCTGCTACCGGGCCGAGCTGCAACATCATCGGTGTCGCCGGCGCACTGACGAATGGTCCGCCATTGCCCGCAGGATTGCTCACCGGGACATAACCGGGCGCGGATCCAAATGCGCTGTTAAATGTGTTCCATACGTCTGTGACGCCCGGATTGTTATTCAAACTGGCGCCGACGATCAAGTCTTTCGCGTCGTCCTGGAAATGTTTTGCAAAACGCAAGTCGAATTGATCCGAACCGGCCTTTCCGACCCAATGGCCGTCTGCAGCCTGATGGTCATAGGCGTTATAAGTCCACTGTCCGAAAAGACCCACGTTGTCGGTGATCTTTCCGCCGCCCAACAGACTTGCTGTAGTAAAGTGAGTTAATCCGCTCTGCGGGAAATCCGCTTCCTGATCCCCTGTGCCAGGCGTCTTGCTGGCGACACTTGTACTGGATACCACGGCCATCATCGCAAGCGGCACATCCTGGCGAGTGCCCATCGTGTAACCAGTAAGTTTGAACTTCCTGCCGAAGGGCGTCAGTTCAGGAAACTGTCCGCCAGCGTGGCATGCGTTACATTGTTGATCGGTTTGGCGCGCGTACAATGGGATTGCGTTCGCAGTTGACGGCAACAGCGCGCAGAGCCAGGCCAGGGCAAACATGCTCAATGAGAAGCAGAGGAACCATTTTCGAAAAACTGAGCCTGCTCGAATCGAATGGAGCAATGTAAATATGGTCACGATATTCCTTCAAACGTTAAGTTGGATTAATTGCAACGGCCACCAATAGGTGTCGACCAAGAAAAATGCCGATGGGTCCGCTTAGTCCTTGTTCGGCAGTACGTCATAGACTCCCTCGATTTTTGCTGTTGCTCTAAAATAAAGACGCAACAAACCCCACCGGGCGAGTTTTCATCTCGCTCGTCGATACAACATTCCAGTTCCTGGAATTTAAGGGTGGGTTGTTTTGTCCTTCAGCGCTTCACTCATGACTTCACTCATGGCTTCACTCATGATTTGGTGATTTCACTTGGCGCTCACCAATACCGCACGGTCCTGGTCGGCATCAGCGTCGCCTTCCATGACGATGATTTTGCTGACAGTCACGTCGTTTGCGGATTGACCATTCGCCACTTGACGCATCGGTCCGATCGCCGTGCCGTTCGCAACGCCGGCGGCATTGGTCGTGAATCGCGCGACCGGCAACTTCTGACCCGACACGTAGACGCTATAGACCGTTTGCGGCTTCAGCTTGAATAGTGAAACTTCAAATGCGTCGACCACACCGAGGCTTCTGGAAACGATGAAACCCTTGGCATTGCCGGAAGTCGCCTTCAAGGCGATATTCAGTGAATCGCTATTGACGCGTGGCACAAGATTGCTCTTGCCGTCTCCTTGCGGCACAGCGTTCGACACGTAGACCAGCGCCTGAGGGGCCTGGCCGACGGGGATATGCGCGGTAACATGGTTTGTCGCCGTTTCAATCACGTCGACTCCATCGCCATTCTCCAGACCTACGTAGACATGCGAATTGTCGTCCGAAGTCCACACGCCGTGCGGCAATGCGCCCGTTGGGATAGTCGTGATCAATTTCGCCGGACTGCCGGTGGAATATACCTTCACCACGTTCTCGCCGCCGATTGTTACGTAAGCCAAAGTTCCTAGCGCGGTCTTGGCAAAAGATAGGTGGTTTGTGATGAAACCGGTGTCGATCACTTCCTTGACGTCCAGCGTTTGGGTGTCGATGCGTGTGACCTTGCCTACATCCTTGTGGGTCATCCAGACTTCCTTCAAATCGGGAGTGAACTGCAGGAACGGAGAAAACGGGCTAATGACAGGGATCTGCTTGATGATTTTGTGCTGTTTGACGTCGATGACTTCAACGACGGGATTGAAACTGGACACGACGAACGCCAATTTCCCATTCGGATGGAACATAACCATGCCAGGGCCCGGGGTGGTTTCAATGCGGCGCGTTTCCTTGAATGTCGTCGGATCGATAACCGAGATGTAGTTCTCTCCGCGCACGACAACCCACACTTCCTTGCCGTCTGCTGTGAAAAATCCCTCATGCGGCGAACGGCCGATGTAGGTCACGCCTTTGACTTTGTTGGTGGCGGTATCGATAAACGTCACGGAATTCGATCCGTTCGAAATGGCCAACAGCGTCTTGTGATCGGGGGAGAAGCCCAAGCCGTGCACGTTGATTTCGCCTTTATAGAGGGGCGACAGCACGTCGGGGCGTTGATTGCCGAGGCGAATTTGGCCCAGAAGCGAATTCGTCGCCGGATTGATGACCGATACGGTATTGCTGTTTTGGTCAGCGGTATACACGCGGTCTCTTGAATCGATCTCTGCCCATGCGGAGTTGATCAAGGATAGTCCGAGTGCGGTAGCAATAAGTATTTTCTTCATAACCTAATCTTTCGTCGGTGAAATTGGATTATTTGAATCGGGCTGAGATACGGATACGGCCGCCTTCTTTTTCGAGTGATGCTGCAGCCACAGCTGCATCCTCTTGATTTCGATGTCTTGCTCCACCAGGATCCCTTGCGCCAAATTTCTCAGCTCGGTATCTTTGCTATAAAGCAGAATGGCTTTCGCCATGTCGACTGCGCCCTGGTGATGCGGGATCATCATCGTCACGAAGTCATGATCGGCATCGCCATTCATCGGCGCTTGCGACATGCCTTGGTCCATGATCGCCATCGCGCTGTCCATCAATTCCGCAAATGGCTTGTCCGTGCTGGCAATGAAAGGTCCGAGCTTCTTGTCGCTGGATTCCATGTTGCCGTGCTGATGATGCATTTCCTGCGCGTTGCTCGCGATTGCAAGGGAAAGCACGCCAAGAACCACAACTGTCTTGGCAAACCAGGCCATGACGCGACCGCCGGAAGTAGATTTGTTGCCGAGGAAGAGCGGCTTCACTTTGACGCCTCCATCTGCTCATATACCGAGTTCGCGACGGTGGCCAAGCGACCCTTGTCGATACCGGAAGAAATGGCGTAACCGAACTTGCCATCGATCCAGTAAAAGACGTTGACCGGCCCGTCCTGCGTGAAACGGAAAGCGGTGTCTTTGTTTTGAACCTGCTCGTTGGAAACATAAAGCGTCATACGTTGCCCCGTGGCATCGTTGTACATAAATTGCGCAACCGGACCCGACTCGCCAGGCAATAGGCGTCCACCGATCAACTCGAATCCGATCTTCCCCAGTTTGGGCGGTCTGATCTTGCTGCCCAGCCTCTTCGACAACCATGCGACAAGCTGGTCTTCCTGATCCGCGCCGATTTCCACAGGACGGCGGATGTCCGGGCTATACACAACGTGGGCGATCGCAGCCTGATGCACGAAGCCGGCTGTACTGGTTGCAAAGTTTTGCTGGGCTGCAAGTTGCTGGGGGGCCGGGCCTTCGATTTCGTTTGATCCGTGCAAAAACCAGCCGGCACTACCGCTAACGAAGGCGATGGCAAGGCTTGCGGCAATTCGATGGATACCCCAATTCCGCACATGCGACAACAGCTTTATCCACTTGAACCGCAGAGGCACGGGCTCATGCAGCACGGGATTGAATATTCTGCGCAGCTCTGCATTTTGCGCACGATAAACTTCCAACCTGGCAGCTTCGTCAGGGTGCAAAGTCAAATATTTTTCGACTTCAACCATTCGTTCGACGGCCAATTGCCCGTCGACGTAGGCATGAAGATCGACTTCGGTAATCGAAAGTTCACTCATTTGACAACTTTCAAGGACGAGGCGAAATTTCTACCTTCCATCACCGCGCGCAGCCTCTCACGCGCCCGATAGAGTCGCGACATCACCGTCCCCACAGGAATGCGCAAATTGGATGCAATTTCGTCATAGGTCATCTCTTCAAGACCCACAAGAAGCAATATTTCCCGCTGGTCAGGCGGCAATAACCGCAACGCTGCCTCCATATCGCGGATTTCCAAGCCTATAGTCTGGGAACCTTCAACCGACTGCGTCGGCGTATTCTCATCAATCGTTTCCGTTGGAAGCGACTTCTTGCGAAATTGATCAATATACAGATTGTGCATAATTCCGAATAACCACGCGCGCATATCGCTGTTGCTTTGCCAAGACGACAACCGAGTCCACCCTCGTTCCATGGTGTCCTGCACCAAATCGTCTGCGCTTGAACGTTCACCGACAAGTGCCCGCGCATAACGCCGTAGACGCGGTAGACAGTCTGTCAACTGGGTTATCGCGTCTTGCATCAATAACCCCGCCGACTGGTCTCAAACTGGTAAATATTGGCATACATAATCAATTCTCCCTATTCTTTTATGACATGCCACAGCCCTTTGACGCCGCCTCCGTTGCGGCAACCAGGCTTGTCGTCATCCGCGTTCAAGTAAAGCGGTCTAGCCGCGCTCCCAGGGAATTCCCTCAAGCCGCATCCAATCTATGAAGCATTGCCGCTGTTGCTCAACGCATCCGTACCACCGCGTCAATGGATTGAACGCGTTGACAAGTGGGTAAACGAATCTGGCGGGGAACTATTCCGTCAATGCAAAAAATATTTTTGCTGTTTGTCGGGAAGGTGCACCGCGGCAGATGGATTACCAACGGAATGAAGACTTCAACTGAATCAGGAAGCGTTAAGAGCATGCAGATAAGTTATCTCCTTTGCAATGTAAATTTCGAGTTGCTTTGTGTCCTCGGCATGACAACTGACCGACACGCACAACCGCTCGTGTACTGCAAATTTCAGGTCAATAAATTATTTAGGAATGATGGAATAACTTCACCGTAGATACGTTTACCCACGTATCCGTCGAAAAGGCGACGCGTGCGTCGCTGACCGAGTTGAAGACGGCGACTAATAGCGTGATACCTGTCTTTAATACCAAATGAGAAGCGATGACAATATGAAATCGAACAAAGACGGTCTTTCAACTTCGAGGCGCACATTTCTCCAAACGACAGGAGTCGCAATCGCTTCGGCCGCTGCACTGCCGTTGAAAGCGATGGCGGACTCGATTGAAACCCAGCCTTTTGACAACGGCAAGCGCGACTTGGTCATTTACCCTCAAAAACGCCCGCTGATGCTCATTACAGCGCGTCCACCTCACCTTGAAACGCCTTTTCGCATCTTTAACGACAGCGTGATCACGCCCAATGACGCATTCTTCGTTCGCTATCATCTTGCAAATCTCCCCATGTCCATTGACTTGTCGTCGTACCGACTGACGGTGCGCGGGAATGTCAAATCAGCATTGTCTTTGTCTATGGAGGACATCAAATCGCTTGCGCCTGCGGTCGAAGTCGTCGCCGTAAACCAATGTTCAGGAAATAGTCGCGGCTATGCGAAACCTCGCGTTTTTGGCGCGCAGCTGGGAAACGGATCGATGGGCAATGCGCGCTGGGTCGGTGTTCCACTCAAAGCCATCCTCGACAAGGCAGGCATTCTCGAGGGTGCGCGACAGGTTACCTTCAAAGGATTGGACGAACCGGTTCTGCCGTCAACCCCACGTTTTATCAAGGCACTCAACGTAGATCATGCGATGAGTGGCGAGCCGATATTGGCGTGGTCGATGAACGGAACAGACATCCCGTTCCTAAACGGCTATCCAATCAAATTGATTGTCCCAGGATATTCTGGAACATATTGGGTAAAGCATCTCAGCGAAATCGAAATTCTCGACCACGAATTCGACGGCTTTTTCATGAGCACCGCCTATCGTGTGCCGGCGACGGAGTGCGAATGTGTTCCAGCCGGCACGGCGGCATCTTCAACACATCCGATCACCAAGCTGAAGGTGCGTTCATTCATCACCAACTTGAAATCCGGGGACGTCGTCCGTGGCGGCCAACCTCTGGAAATCAAAGGCATCGCGTTCGACAGCGGGACTGGAATCAAGTCTGTCGAGACATCCACAGATGGAGGCGCTACATGGTCTGGCGCAACGCTCGGCGAGAACCTCGGAGCGTATTCGTTTCGTGCATGGTCAACGCGCATCATTCCGAGCTCGAAGGGAGATCTCACGATATTGACTCGAGCAACGGCGCAAAGCGGAGAAGTGCAACCCTCCAAGGAGCTATGGAATCCGGGAGGATATATGCGCAATGTAATTGAAACCATAAGTCTTGTTGTAGCGTAGGAATCAACATGAAAATTACCAATTCCTTTCGCTCCATCCTTTTTGCTGCCGCCTTGGTAGTGCAGTGCGACCTCAACGCGCTGCCGACGACAATCACGCTTCCGCCGGAGACAGCCGAACTAAAACCCTCAGCGCATCCAGGCCAGGTCGTCGCCGCGCAAAAATGCAGTATTTGCCATTCGGTCGATTACATCAATTTGCAGCCACGATCCATGAATCTTACCCAATGGACTGCGGAAGTCACCAAGATGCAGCATGCCTACGGCGCGCCGATCGACACAGAGGAAATAGCGCAAATTAGCAGCTATCTGGCATCGGAATACGGAACCGAAAAGGCAATCGCTTCGACTCCTCTAGTTGCTTCGCCACCGGCAAACAAAGATGACACCACGCAGGCAAAAACCCTGGACGGTAAAGCGCTGCTAAGTTCAAATTCCTGCCTCGGATGCCATTCTATTTCGAACAAGGTTCTCGGACCGTCATATAAGGACGTAGCGGCGAAATATCGCGGCGATGAGCAGGCCGCCGCGAAGGTCCAGGAGAGCATCAAGCTGGGCGGAACCGGAAAATGGGGGGCGGCCAAAATGCCTCCGTATCCGAAATTGACCCAGGACGCATTGCAAGCCCTCGCCGTGTTTATTTTGAAGCAATAACCAAAATGAATTCCGACAAAGATCCGGATGCTGTTACGGCCAAGCTTCGACAACGACTTCCTATATTCGCAAGCATGCGTAAAAGCATGATCGCGAGCGCCGTGGTGTTGACTGGCTGCACTTCAACGTCTGTGTATTTGCCACCTGCCAGTGAGGTAACCCACGATGCATGGAAAGACGGGCAATGGCAGTCGGCAAGTCCGGCCGATAACCGGCCTCGCGGAGAATGGTGGAAGGTCTATGGCGACCTCAATCTCGACGCGCTCGAATCAAAAATTGAGACCGCAAATCCGACTCTGGCTTCGGCGTTGGCGCGCTATGAGCAGGCGAACGCCTACGTAAAGCAATTGCGCTCCGGCTTGTATCCAACGATTGATGCAGGCGACGCAGTGACCCAGAACAGGCAATCCGAGAATCGCCCTTTGCGCAGCGCAAATCAGCCTAACGTCTACGCTGCGCAGACGATAGGAGCCGCTGCAACCTACGAGCTGGATTTGTGGGGCAAGGTTCGCAATCAGATTGCTTCAGGCGAAGCAGCAGCGCAAGCAGAATCCGCTGATGTCGCGACCATAAAGCTCAGCCTGCAAGCGGAACTGGCTCTCAATTACTTTCGGCTTCGCGGTATCGACGAGCAAGCAAAATTGCTTAACGACACAGTCGATGCTTACTCGCATGCCTTGGCGCTTACCAGAAACCGCCATGCCGGCGGCATTGCTTCGGGACTCGATGTTTCCAGGGCCGAAACTCAATTCAGCACCGTTCGTGTCGAGCTATCCGAGGGGGCGTCGCAAAGAGCACTCTATGAACACGCAATTGCCACCCTGATCGGCGAGCCGGCAATGAATTTTAGCTTGTCTGCCTCTCACAGTGGCGTGGCAATCCCGTTGATTCCGTTGGGCTTGCCATCGACGCTGTTGCAAAGGCGACCGGATATTGCGGCCGCAGAACGTCGAATTGCGGCCGCCAACGCGGGAGTCGGTGTAGCGCGGGCCGCATATTTCCCGGACTTATCGCTGAATGCCGGATATGGATTTCAAAATACTGGCGCCGCCAATCTACTGAGCTTGCCAAATAGCTTTTGGACACTCGGCCCCAGCGTCATATTCAACATTTTCGATGGCGGACTCCGGGACGCAAAACTTCGTCAGGCACGCGCCAAACTGGATGAGGAAGGCGCCACGTACAGAGCTGTAACGCTTGTGGCATTCCAACAAGTCGAGGATGAGCTGTCGAGCCTGAAATATGAACGGGAAAGCGAATTTGATGAGTTACATGCGGTGGAATCGGCAACGAAGACCCTGGAGCTCGCCATCAATCGCTATCGAGAAGGTGCGGTCAACTACCTGGAAGTCGCGACGGCTCAAACCGCTGCACTTGCAACACGACGCAGGGCATTGGATTTGCATGACAGGCAATTGCAGACAAGCGTCGATCTAATTCGAGCCCTTGGCGGTGGTTGGGCCCGCGAGGCAGTACCTGGCGATAAGGGCCAGCCTGCCAACTCACCAGACAAAGCTACCGTGACCGCTCGCAACGATTGAAAAGGATCCCTGGGTTAGTCATTTCTTGGTCACTGTTGGCAGCTTTGTGGTCCGGAGTATTCAGGAAACACAGGGGTATTGTGGCGGGTACAGAGATTTTCGCGTTCGTGCGGACAATACCTCACACCTATTCCATCGCGAAAATCATAGGCAAGATTCAACGGGGGGATTTGCATTACACCAGCATCCGCACATCCGGCCAGCTGATGAACATCTTGGACACGCTTTTTCAAGTTCACCATTCTTGCACTAGACTGCAGGGAAGTTGCCACCTTCCCGCAGTCCGGCAGAAGCGATTGTCTTATTTCAGAACATTCAACGAATTGGCGTTGGAGTTCGAGTAGTAGACGTTGAGATTGCCGTTGGAGTCCTTTGTCGCCAACAATCCGAACAACGCAGAACCTGTTGCGGCCGTGGTATTGACCGGGGTCGAGTCCAGCAATTTGACGCCGACCACTGCGCCGGCGCCAGGCGTAGCCGAACCGCTTGTTCCGGTCAATCCGGACGAGATTTCGACCATGTTGTTGTCCAACTGGTTGACCGTGATCAAGTCGCCGTTGATGGGATTGATCGCGAGTCCGATTGGCGCATTGAGCGGTGCTCCTTGGAAGACCACGGTGCCGGACGAAATGGCGGTAGCGGTCGTAGCGTTCGTGAAGGCCACGATCTGATTGTTCGCGGCATTTGCGACGTACAGGATGTCATTGGTTGCATCGTATGCCATGCCTTGTGGACCAGTTGGATCGAATGCATTTGTTCCGGTGGGAAGCAGACCGATGGTCGTGACTGCTTCCACGTTGAATTTCCCGGCGGTAAACGCTTGACGTTGTATATATCCTTTTCCAGCATTGACATTCGTGACGAAGAAGTAGGGTGTTGTGGTGCCGGCTTTGACCGCAAGTTGCTGCCCCCACGGCCCAGCCAATCCATCGCTGTTCGGCGAGAAGCTGACACCGCTGTTATTATCGATAATGCCTGCGCCGTTCGGGAAGTCGGTGCCATTGGGACTAACGACAACGACATTGCCGTCACCCGTCGTCGCGCCATCCGTGTTGCTATATCCAGGTTGGAAGTTGGCGATCCACAGCGTGCCCAAGCCGCTGATTGCACCGCCTACCGGACCTGTCCCTATCTTCTCCTGGTAAAACAACGACATCGCGCCGGTGCCAGGCGTATACCGCATGATCGACGTGCCGTTGTTGGCGCCGGAAACGCTGCTGAAATCAGAAATCAGCAGGTCACCAGGTTGCAATACGGTCTTGACGCCAGAAGTGGCATTTACGCCGGTGAAGGACGCAGGTGGAGTTGCGATGAAATAGGGATTTTGATCGCCGTTAGGCGCAACCGTGCTAGCCAATTTCACATTGTTCTGTAACGCGCCGATGGTATTAGGCGGTGGCGGCGGTGGTGTAGCCGTCGAAGCTGTGCTGTTGTAGCCACTGCTGCCACCGCAGGCAGACAGTACCGAGCAGGCAAAGAGCACAGCCAAGCTGACTGGCAGCATTTGTGGGCGATTGCGATTCCATTGCTTTGCGTTGCGAATCATATATATTTTCCTATCCTGTAAAAATTCAATTAAGTCACTGACACAAGAGTTCACTTGCGGCGCTCCCATCAACGCAATCTGTGAAATTAAAAATAGCGCGATGCGATCTGCTCAAATGGAAGCCTGCTTCGGTCAACATTTATTATCCTGAAGTTGCGACCTTACTGGCGTAAACGGAAACCCTCCAAGCTTTATTCCATCAATTGAAAATATTTCGCAATTCACATGCGGAAAATATTTCGCATGTTCATATTTAATCCAGACGATTTACACATACATGCTTATAGAGCCTGGCTCGGTGCGATCAACTGAATCCACAATTACTAAATTTTTTTAATTTTTCGGAATAAAAGACTCCAGGATTCGTTCACCTCGATGTGGCGCGAATCATCGCGAAACACTAATGGAGAAACCTGATGAAGAATATTGCCGTTGCGTTGACATTCGCACTGATGTCGATGAGTAGTGCGTTCGCTACGCCGACTAGCGACGCCCAAGCACACTTTGCCGCTATTGGATCCGGAGACATCGATGCGCTGATGCATGGATACGCGGGCTCGGCGCGACTCAATTGGATCGGAGGCCCGCTTGACGGGACTTACACGTCCGCCGACGCGATTCGAGCAACATGGGAAAAATTTGGCAAGGCAGCCGGTCCGCTCAAAGTTACGGTTGACAAATTGACTGAATCAGCAAACCCGAAGGGCGCAACAGTTTCCGCAAACGTTCAATTTCTCGGAAAAATGCCGATCAAGGTACGTTACGTGCTGACATACCGCGACGGCATGCTGATCAACGAAACCTGGCAAATCGATCCCGGCCTGACTTTTGACGGCGGCAACTGAACGCCCGTTGCCCGTTTATTAACTGGCAAATCGGCTGCCGCGATTTGGTTCGCGTCAGCCAAAGAAAATATATGAATAGTTCGACCGTATCTGCAGACGGGTGCGGTGCGACGGAATGGCGATGACGGACGACAGTGTTCAATTGGTGGCGTGCATACCTCGCTTGCGCCGGTATGCGCGCACGTTAACAGGCAACTTGGCTGCAGCAGAGGATCTTGTTCAAGGCACGATGGAGCGCGGTTGGTTCAAGCTCCCCTCGTGGAAGAAGGGGAGCAATATGCGCGCTTGGCTTTTCAGCATCATGCACAACATATACGTTGACCAAAGCCGCAAAGCGCCGGCTCCCATCGAATATTTGGACGACGATCTGCACGTCTTGTCGACTGCATCAACGCAATTTGAGCATGTCGACATGATGTCTCTTGAAGCGGCGCTGTGCCAGCTAACCATCGAACAGCGTGAAGTAATACTGCTTGTCGCTCTTGAAGAAATGTCATACGACGAAATATCCGTTACTTTGAAAATTCCGCTCGGAACCGTCATGTCGCGTTTGTCCCGTGACAGGGAGCGGATACGAGCGATCATGGAAGGGCGGCCTGTGGAATCGTCTTTGAAGGTAATCAAATGAATGAACGACCTATCCTCGAAGCCGACTTGCAGGCTTACGTTGACGGCCTTTTGCCGCAAACACGTCAGTTCGAGATCCAATTCTATTTGTCGACACGACCGCAAGAGAGTGAGCGGCTTAAGGCGTATCGTAAGCAGAAAGATAATCTTCGCGCTTTGTTTAACTCGGTCTTGCTTGAACCAATTCCGCCTGAAATGCTCCAGCCGCCACGTCACTGGAACCCCGGCATTCAACGCTATGCCGCGAGCTTGGTGATTGCGATTGCGAGCCGCGTCCTGGGTTGGATACTCCATGAACAGGCACATATCGAAGGATTCGGGCGATTCCCGGCAGTAACGTTGGAGTCAGATCGCTCGATGGCGTCGTTCGTCAAACATGCTGCCATTGCCCATGCCGTCTATAGCCCCGATATAAGACATCCAGTGGAAATCACGGCGGACCAGGAAGAGCAGTTGGTGACATGGATTTCAAAGGGACTGGGATCCAAGGTCAATCCCCCCGAACTCGGAAAGTTGGGTTATGAATTGATCGGCGGGCGGCTTTTGCCAGGTGAAGAAGGCCCGGTGGCGCAGTTCATGTATCGCGACTCCCACGGCGAGCGGTTGACCCTGTATGTTTCAAACGAGCGAAATCAAGACAAAGACTCTGGATTTCGTTTTGCGCAAGAGGGGCCAGTCAACGTATTTTATTGGATCGACGGCAAGTTTGGCTATGCACTGTCGGCTGGCGTAACCAGAGATGAGTTGAAGCGCATTGCCGATGTCGTATACGAGCAGCTCGGCAAGTCCTGAGGGGGCAAGGTAGACCTGTTGTCGATTTACGCATTGCTCGCACACTAAAATCTTGCAAAAAATTTCAAATTAACTAACTCTGTCTCTTGAAAAAAGCCCCAACCGCCCCTATACTTAGCACTCGTTGAGGGAGAGTGCTAACAACTCCTTCAGCCTACCAACTTTTCAAGTGCATTGTTGCTGTACTGTTAAGTTCGCTTTGCAGCAAGTTTGCCGCAAACAACCCTAACTTATTGAATTTAAAGGAGTTTGTATGAACCTTCGTCCTTTGCACGATCGCGTCATCGTCAAGCGCCTCGACCAGGAAACCAAAACTGCGTCCGGCCTTATCATTCCAGAAGCAGCCGCTGAAAAGCCAGATCAAGGCCAAGTATTGGCTGTAGGCAACGGCAAGATCCTAGATGACGGCAAAGTGCGCCCACTTGACGTTAAAGTCGGTGATCGCGTTCTATTCGGCAAATACTCCGGCCAAACTGTCAAAGTTGACGGTGATGAAGTGCTGGTGATGCGTGAAGAAGACATCATGGCAATCGTCGAAAAGTAATCCGCAAATCCACCGAATACTAAGGAGTTATTAACATGGCAGCTAAAGAAGTTATTTTCGGCGATGCCGCCCGTGCCAAGATGGTAGAAGGCGTCAACATTCTCGCCAATGCAGTTAAAGTCACCCTGGGCCCTAAAGGCCGTAACGTCG
>PKWO01000145.1 GCA_003132085.1 Oxalobacteraceae bacterium
GCGACGAAGTTCGGGATCAGGCTCGCATCCATCTGCCCGTCGCCATCGACTTTGACGATGACGGCGGCGCCATCGGCGATCGCCGCTTCATAGCCGGTCATGACCGCACCTCCTACGCCCCTGTTTTCCGCATGCTCCAGCACGACCACGCGCAGGTCGCGGCAGTTGGCGCGCACGAACGCGCCTGACTGTTCCGGACACTTGTCGTCCACCACATAGATGCGGCTCACCTCCGGGCCAATGCGCGCAATCACGCCAAGGATATGGCGCGTGACGCGATAGCTCGGAATGACGACGGCGATGGAATTGCTCAAGTGCATGGTGACTCAATCGAAAGTTTGGTAAATGAGCAAAAACCAATGGTAACGCATGGCATCCCGATTATTCAACGCGAAATAAGGAATTCGAGCGATATATCGCTCGCCTGTGCAGCGGCGCCCGCTTGCAAGCGGGCGCTCCCGCCCTACAGGTCCAGGGGCCATTATTACGCGGCGCTCTCCGTGCCCGGCAGTTCCCGGTACCACTGCTGGCATTCGACCGCGTTGAGCAGCTGCTGAGCACTCTCGTTCCAGGTCAACCTTGGCAGCCCCGTCGATTGCGGCGCGTTGCCGCCACGCTGCAGGTCGAGCCAGGTGCGTATGGTGCCGGCTAGATCTTCCGCTGTCAGGCCGTCGAAATAGTACGCGTGCCGGCCCGCTACTTCGCGATACACCGGCAAGTTGCGGGCGATGATGGGGACGTTGTGCTGGGCCGCTTCGATCAGCGGCAAGCCAAAGCCTTCGCCCTCGGACGGCGAGAGCAGCGCCGACGCGGTTTCGTACAGCTTGAGCAACATTTCGTCGGACGCGCCGGGCAGCCAGAACAGTCGTGCCTCGCGTTCCGGGTGGTCCTTCATGCGCTCGACCAGCTTGTCGACCATCCAGCCTTGCTTGCCGACGATGACGAGGTTGATATCGGCGCCTTGCTGCCACAGCAGCTCGAACGCGGCCAGTGCTTGGGCGTGGCCCTTGCGTGGCTCGACCGTGCCGACCATCAGAAAGCTTGGGCGTGCGCGTAACGAGTCGAGCACCTGTGCTGCGTCGGGTGGCAAGCCGAAGCTGGGTGCGCTGGCGTGGATGTCGGCGCCTAGATGGAAGTAGCCGATTTTGAGCGGCGCTACGCGTCTGGCCGGCTGCTGCGCGAGCCATGCAATCAGCTCGTCGGCGACGGCGCGCGAGATGCAGATCAGGCCGTCGGACACGGCGGCGATGGTGTTAAGGTAGTCGCCGAAATGCTGTTCGGTGCCGGACGGGAACACGTCGGGGCGCAGCACCGGCAGGAGGTCGAACACGACGAAGTAGATCTGCAGACCGTGGTTGCGCATCTGTTGCAGCAGCATTTTGTTTTGCGAGGTGCCGTTGGTGAACAGGTCGAGTCCGAGGAACACGTCGCCGGCACGCAGGTCGATCGGCGCGTCTTCCAGTTGCAGGTCAGTCTCGCCAACCATGCCCAGCGTGAACTGGCGCGCATAGCGGTAGCTGCGGTTGCCGCCGTGGCTGTAGACCGGTTCGATACGGAAGCCGGCAGGGGGCGAGGCAATCATCGCCAGCAGCACGCTGCGCACGACGCGCTGGATGCCGGTCTTGATGTCGGACTGCGCCACCGCCGACACGTCGACGAACAACTGGCGCGGCGCGCTCGCCGGCTGGTCGGCGGCGATCGCCTTGGCCGCCTCGGCCAGATCGCTGTCGGCAGGCGCGGTCCGGTTCGGGATATGCACGATTGCATCGAGCAACGCGCGGTAGTGGCTGTTCGGGCTGTGCTGCGCGAAGTGTTCGATCGCGTCTACATACAACTGGCCGACATGCCGGGGGGCGTGATGCGCCTGCATGTGGGCCAGTGCGCGCTCGGACAAGCGCGCGCGCAGGGCCGGGTCGCCATGCAGCGTGACTAAGGCCTCGCCGAGTTGTTCCTGCGTGAACGTGTCGGGCAGCTTGAGCAACACGTCATCCGGAATTTCGGCGCTGGAGCCGTGAGCATTGATCACGGTCGGTGCGCCGTACAACAGGCAATCGAGCACCGCTGCAGAGGTTTCGCCGCGTGTCTGCGTGCGCAACTGAACCATGGCGTCGCCGGCGGCTAGCCAAGTCGTATACTTCTCGGCGCTCACAAAACCGGTAATGCTGATGCGCGAAGCGGCCGCGCTGTCGCCGATCTTGCGCACCAGGTTGCGCCCGTAAATGCTTGGATCGTTCTCGCCGACGAACACCAGTTTGCAGCGCGGATCGACTGCCAATGGCGACGCCAGGAACGCATCGAGCAACACGTCGTTGAGCTTGGTGCGGCCTAGCATGCCGAAACTGCAGATGACGAAGTCGTCATCGGTCAGACCGAGCCGGCTGCGCGCTTGTGCGCGGGTGCTCGCGTGGTCGAGGCCGGCCGCCTTGCCGCGCAACAGCGGCACGGTGCACCACTGGGAGGCAGCGGTCGGGCCATACCATTCGCGTGCGAGGTGTTTGGAAAACTCGGAGTGGACGATCACGCCGCTCGCGTAATCGAGCACGGCCTTGTTGACTGGGTATTTCCAGATCGATGGATTACGCCCTATCTTGCGATGCTCAAGCAGGCCGGTGTAGCCGTGCGAATCGTACAGCGCGCGCAGGAAGCACTGCGGCAGATAGCCGTCGCGCTCGAGGTTGTCGAGCACGCCGCTGAGGAAGAAGTCATGCAGCACCACGATGCCGGGGTGGCGCTTGATCAGCTCGAACATGTGTTGATGCACGCGTGAGTTGCCGAAGTGATAGAGCACGCGGTCGTACCCGTGGCCGTGCTCTTCGAACCAGGCAAGTTGACGTAGCGGGAAGGGTGAGGTGATGCGCGGGTCGCCGACGCTGGCTTGATCAACGACCAGTTCGACGTCGTAAAAGCGGGCCAGTTCGGGAATGAGTTCAGCACTGTAATCGGCGATGCCCGATTTTTCCGGCGGCAGCGGCGAAATGTAGGCCAGCCGCGGGCGTGCCTGGGCTGCGTCGGGTAGGGCAGGCGGGGCGGCAGCAAGGCGTTTGAGGTCGGCCAGGACTTTTCTTGCCGATGCCGGCAATTCGCGCAATTCTTCGGGCACATGTATTTGAGACATGTCGGCCCGTGCGGCTTGCTTGGTGGAAGCGAACGCTCGGCTCACCTTGGCATCGAGTGCGGGAAAGCGCGCCAGCAGCGGAATCAAGAGTCGGCGCGCAAATTCGTTGGCGCTGATGCGGTGCAGCGCGCGCAGTAATTGTTGATGCGTGCGTTGTTTGAGGTTGCCGCCGGTGACCGCGCGGGCGATAAAGTTGCCGGAGAGATCAAAGACGCTAACCGCACCNNAGCGCGCGACGCGAGCCATGCCGCGCACCGGCTTTGTCAGGCGCCACGACCAGCTGTTGTGTACGGCGATCAGGCGCTGTTCCAGCGCCCGGGCCGCGAGCGCGGCCTGGTGGCCGTTTGCTTCGGCCGCCTGCCTGGCTTGGTCGGCGCGCGCGGCGGCGTCGTTGGCAGTGGTCAGCGCGAGGTTGGTCAGCGCAATCGCTTCTCTCGAAGCGGCGATGGCCTGCTCGGCACGCTGCTCGGCNNTCGGCAACAGCAGCGCGGGCTTCGGCGGCCACGCCAACTTTCTTGGCGTCTTCGGTCGCGCGCCACGCCTTGTCCAGATGGTGGCTGATGAAATCGTCGAACACGTTCGGTTGGATCGACAAAACGTCCAGCAATTGCCTATGCTCGTCGGCGATGTAGTAGCGGTTCAAACCGTCGAAGTAGGCGAAATGGTAGCGTGCGCCGGTGACCAGCGACTCCCACGTTTGGTGATTGGTGACGCGGCTGTTCGGCAGCGTCGCCTCGATTACCAGCACCCACGGGCGCCAACGCCCGAAATCCATGCCGCGCAATACCTCTCCTTCGAAGCCTTCGACGTCGACCTTGAGGAAGTGGATTTCGCCGCGCACATGATCAAGGCAGACGTTGGCGAGCGTACGCAACGGCACCGTCAACTCGATTACCTCAAAACCTTCGGCGCGGTGGGCGTCGGCAACCGCCGGGTCGAGCGAGGCCCAGCCGTTCACGGCCGGCACGTCATATAGCGTGAGGTCGTCTTCACATGCACCGGCGGCGATCGCCAGATTGATGTCGCGCGGGCGTTGCTCCAGGAACGCGTGGTGGAACGAAGGCAGCGGCTCGATGTTGATGCCGTACCAGCCGGCGTCATAGAACGCCTTGGTGACCGAGTGCAGTTCCGGGTCGTTGGCGCCGACGTCGATGTAGAAGCCGTTCTTGACATGGCCCAGCGCACGCCACAGCAGCACGTCTTCGAAATTTTGGGCGTAGGAGATAAAGCTCATGGGCGGTCAATTTCAATCGATGGGTCGAGCCAGGCCGAGCCCTCGAAGTGCGGGCGGCGCATGTTCATCACGGTGAACACCAGTGCCAGGTCGCGCCACTCGTAGTTATTGACGAGATGGGTTTCGGTGCTGACAATGGCGGTAGCGATCGAATAGGTGCCCGGTCCCAGGTTCATCGGGAAATGGAAGCGGTACACCACCTCTTGGCCGGCCGTCACGTCTTCCAGCGGCAGCTCCTTCAGGTGGGTATTGGTGCCGTACATCGGCTGCCCGAGGCGGTCCTTGATCATATAGCCGAGCACCATGCGCGGGATCGCGGCCCTGGCCTTGACCGTCACCTTCAAGGTGATCGGGCTGCCGACGTCGACCACTTCGACCCGCGCGCCGGTGTCGTCGAGCAACGCAATATCGGTCACGGTGGCCTCGCCGGTGCCGGAGATGGTCTGCACTTTGCCGTTGGTTGTTTCGTTCAGGCGCACCGTGTCGTTCTCGCGCTCGGCGATCATCGCATTGTAATAGTCCATGATCTCTTCCGGCCTGCCTTCTTTCGCCAGGCGGCCGCCGTCGAGCAGGATGGCGCGGTCGCACACCGACTGGATCGCCTGCTTGTCGTGCGACACCAATAGCAAGGTCGTGCCTTCTTTGCGGAACTGGCGAATGCGGTCGAAACTCTTGTGCTGGAAATAGGCGTCGCCCACCGACAGGGCCTCGTCGACGATCAGCACATCGGGGCGGCGCGCCGTCGCGACGCTGAACGCGAGGCGCATCTGCATGCCGCTTGAATACACGCGCACCGGCTGGTCGATATAGTCGCCGATGTCGGCGAATGCTTCGATCTGCGGCATTAACTGGGTGATTTCCTCGACCGACAAGCCGAGTAGCTGGCCGGCCATCAGCACGTTCTGGCGTCCGCTGAAATCAGGATGAAAACCCATGCCCAGCTCGAGCAGCGCGGCGACGCGACCGGTGATGGAGACCCCACCTGTGGTGGGCTGGGCGGTACCGGTAATCAGCTTTAAGAGCGTGCTCTTGCCGGCGCCGTTCATGCCGATCAGGCCGACCGCCTCGCCGGGTGCGATCTTGAAATTGATCTCCTGCAGTACCCACTTAAGCCTGTGCTGCGGGCCGCGAAACGGCAGTACCCACTCGGTCAGGCGCGACCAGCGGGTCGGATACTGTTTGTACGCCTTGCCCAGATTGCTGACGTGAATGGTACCCATCAGAGTTCATCCACCATTTCGCCGGAGCGCTTGCGGAACAGGCGCATGCCGAACATGCACAGCAGCAGACTCAGGATCGAGGCCGGCAATAGGCTCTGCCACTCCGGTGCGTGCCCGTTCACGAGGATGGTCTGGTAGGCGCCGATGATCGGCGCCATGGGGTTCCATATCAGCAGCGCGCGGATCGGTTCCGGCAGGATCGAGACCGGATACACGATGGGCGTGAACCAGAACCAAAACTGGATGAAGATATTGAAGAATTGCCCGACGTCGCGGAAGAAAACGTTCAGCACGCCCAGAATCATGCCCAGGCCGATGGCGAACACAACTTGCAGGATCAGGACGGGGACGATCGCGACCAACACCCAGCCGGGGAAATTGCCTGAGGCGATAAGAAAGACAATGAACAAGCCGAAAATGATCGCGAAATTGAGCAGCGCGTTCAGCACGATGATGAGCGGCAGGCAGATCCGCGGAAAGCTGATCTTCTTGATCAGGTTGGCCTGCTCGATGAACATGGTCTGCGCGCGCGCGACAATTTCCGAAAACATTCCCCAGGTCAGGATGCCCGCGCACAGGTAGATGCTATAGGCGAAGGTCGAGTCGCTGCCGGGCAGTTTGCTACGCATCACTTGCGCGAAGATCACCGTGTAGACCAGGATCATGGCCAGCGGGCTGAGGATGGACCAAGCCGCTCCCAGGATGGCGTTGCCATACTTGGATTGGAACTCGCGCTTGACGCTGCCAAGCACGAAGCCGCGATAGGCCCACACGCTGCGTAACATGACGCTTGAGATCATGCGGGGGCCTGCTGAGACATTGCTGTACCTGGAGTCTGGGGAATTGCCATGAAGAAGGGTGCAGGGGACATGCAAACATACCCGGTAGGGCTCGGTGTTGTGAGCGAGAAATTATACCCCACGAAACTTCTTCAAACTTGTCGTATTTATATTAAGAGCCTTGAACCAGCTTCTGCAGCGCTTCCGGATCGACGATGATGAGCCGGTGCGAATCTTTTTGCACGATGCCTTGCTGCACCAGCGTGAGCAGGGCCCGCGTGACGGTTTCGCGGCTGGTGTTGATCATGTTGGCGATGTCCTGATGGGTCGGCATGTTCTCCACCACTGCCGGGCTGCCGGGCGTGTTCTGCTGCATTAACACTAAGTAGGTATAGATGCGCTTGGCGGTATTGTTAATGCTGAGCAGCGCGCGGAACTCGGAATCGCGCTGGATTTTTTGCGCCAGGTGGCGCAGCATCTGGTTCGCCACCGACGGCGAATGCGAGAACAGGTGCATCGCAGTTGGCGCGGGCAGGAACGCCACCAGCACTTCCGTCATCGCGGCCACCGACGCTGAGCGCGTCGAATTGTTGATCAGTGCGATCTCGCCGAAAAAATCGCCTGGCGCAAGCATGCGCAGGCCTATGGCCCGCCCGTCCTCGGTCACGTCTATTACCTGCAATTGGCCGGAAAGCAGGAACAGCAGGCCGTCGCCGCTGCCGCCCTTCTGCAGCACCACGTCGCGCTTGGCGTACTTGCGGATGCGCAAATCGGCTGTCACTCGGGCCAGTTCCTCGTCGGTCAAATTGGCCAGTAGCGGAATTTTGCGGAAATTGACTTGACTGATTTTAACCAGCCTGGGCTTGACGACGTCGGTGGTCGCCGGTGCAGTGTGCTGACCTGCCAACGGGTTGTTACTGGCGGCCACGCTTGGCAGTTCTTTCGTGTTATCGGTCATCAGATTGCGCCCCCGAATGTCCTGCATCGCGGATTATGGTCCTGGCGCCAGATCGCACCGGAAAGGGTGGCACGCGTCATATTCCGATGACCGCGCGCGCACACAAGGCCGCCGTCAATATTCCCGCTGCATTTGCGGCAATGTCCCGCCAGCAAAAATTTCTTCCCGGAATCCAGCTTTGCAGGCCCTCAATAGCCCATCCGGCAACTAACAGACCCAATAACCACACACCAAGTTCGCTTTTGGTCTGCGCCACGCGCCCTGCCAGCAGGCTGAGCCCGCCAAATGCGAGAAAGTGAAGTAATTTGTCATTTGGCAACGCCGGTAGCCAGTGGGCCGGCATCAGGCAACCTACNNCGACACTGCAGTCATTCCCAAAATGAATAATATCAGCTCTATACGCATGGTTTTTGCATTCAGAAGTTCTGCCATTGCCAACTCAGTTGCAACAGTTGGCCTTTGTATTGAAACAGTGAGATATTCTCGTCATTGCGCACTTGCCGCCACTCGATATGCAGCGATTGATCGGATTTGATCGGGAAAATCAAGCCGGCGCGGATGATTTGCGTATTCTGGCGCCTGGTCTGGTCGAGCACACCCGGAGAATAGGACGATTGACTATCCCAGTTTTGAAGCGTCCAGCCAAGTTCAGCGCTGACATGTTCGTTGATGCGGGTATGCACCAGCGAATTGGCGAACCAACCTTTTCGATCTCCACCCACGTGTGCGGCATCGCCATGGTCGAACAATAAGCCGAGATTGACCTGCGCCTGCGTTTTGTTGTCTTGGTAGGTAAGTTGTGTGCTTAGCTCGTCGGTGGCCGAGTCGAAATTGGCGAGTGTCGTGTATTGAACGTAGGATAAGCCGGTCAATACGTTTAATTGAAAATGATCGGGCAAGTTGAGTGGCGGAAAAATGCGCACCTGCAGTTGAATTTGCCGCTGATACAGTTGGTCCGCCAAGGTCAAGAACCCGACGGTGCCGGTGGTGCGCAATCCCCAGTCTCCAAGACGCCATGGACGATCCAGGCCGGCTAAAGCCGAAACCGTATTGTAGCGGGTCAACGAGTCGTTTTCACGCGCTTGTAATTGCGCGTAAGCAATGCTGCCGTTCGGGCTGAGATCCCTGATGTATTCGGCGGACAGCAGCGTGTAATGATCGCTTTGAGGCAAATATTGCGGTAGCAGGGTCAGGACCGTAGACGTACCATCGCTGCCAATACTGAAAAACGGGCTGCTGGCGCCTTGGTTGACATTTGAGTCGAAGCCGCGTCCCAATAATACCGACATCCTGTTGTGCGGCTGCCAGCCTTTGCAACCGTTCAGACGATGGCTGGTGATGACTTCCAAAATGCCGGGCGGCGGCGAAAAACGGCTTTCGATAATATGGAACAGGCGCTCCGCCTCTGCCGCGTGGCCCAGTTCACATTGGATGATGGCTAAATCCAGCCAGGCGCCCGCATGTTGCGGTTCGTGCTCAATCATGCGGGTCAAGGTGTTGTCTGCATCTTGTTGCCGACCCTCGGCAATCGATTTCATCGCATCCAGATATAGGTCTTGCTGCGCGGCCGCGCTTTGGCCGTATGCCTGCCCGCACATAGCCAGCATCAACGCCAGCACCGACGCCAGCACCGACGCCAACCTCCAGCGAGGGCGCGTCATGCGGCCGACTCCAGCGCAAATAACGCGGTCGGCTTCTCTTTGCCGCGCAATATTCGTTCGCCCAAAGAAGTGAAGCGGTGCCGTTTCGCGCGGCTCACCGTGCCCGGCCCAACGATGATGTCGTAGGGGAAATCGCGTGCCGATTCTTCCAGGCGCGACGCCACGTTCACGCTGTCGCCAACGGCAGTGTATAGGCTGCGAAACGACGTGCCGAAATCGCCGGCCATGGCAATGCCGCTCTCTACGCCAATGCGTACGCGCACTGGGGGTTTTCCGGCCATTACCCGCGATTGACTGAAGCGATGCACTTCTCGCACGATGGCCAAGGCGGCGTCCAGCGCCAGGTCGGCATGTTCATCATTCGGCAGCGGCGCGCCCCAAAAGGCAACCAATCCATCTCCGGTGTATTTATCCAGCGTGCCCTGTTTTTCCAATACCGGCCGGGTCAGGCAATCGAGAAAGTCCCGCGTTACACGCGCGGCTTCTTCCATCGGCAGCGACTCGACGTGCGTGGTATAGCTCTCCATATCAGCTATCAGCGTCGTTACGCTCAGTTGGCGAGNNTAATTCATCGACCACCTCGCGGGCGACATATTGGCGCAAGGTTCCGAGCAAGCGGCGCGATCTCCGTTGTGATATCTGCCAGTCGAATGGTATCGCGACCGCCAGCAGGAACAGGTTGGAGGCCAAAGGGCCAGTCGTGGAAAAGTCCGGGTCGTGCGGGTAAATCCAGTACGCCAGACCCAGCCAGATCAGCGAGGCAGCACCAAGTAAGACAACGCTGGACACTGCAGACAAGCGGGCGAACGCATAGGTTGCGGTAAATGCCACCGCCATCGAAAACAAGATGGCGATCCATTGTCCGGGCCACATTCCCGGCGCATTGCCCTCTTGTTGATCCAGCAGTGATGAAAGCAACGCTGCATGCACCAGCAAACCGGGCGTGCGGGCATCGAGAGGGGTAACGACGCGATCCGTGAGACCCAGCGACGACGAGCCGACCAACACCAGACGCCCGGCGATTTCGCTGGCGGGGATGCTCAGATTCAGGATGTCGACGGCCTTTGCCACTTTATAGGTTGACCAATCCTGCCTGAATGGCACCCGTAAGAACCCGGCATCGCCAGGCAAGACTTGACTGGCGATGCCGCCGGCACAACATTCAAAGAGCACCAACGCCAAGGTCGGGTAGCGCTGCCCATCGAACTGGGTCATCATCGGCAGGCGCCGCAAGGTGCCGTCCTGATCGGACACGAACCCGATATTGCCGACATGCGCGGCCTGCGCGAGGCCCGCATGATTGGCAATGTATCCGCTGGCTAACACGCCGGCGGCCTGGCCCAATATCGGCCTGCCGCCTGAAATTTTGCCGATTTGCAGCGGCAGAGGGCGTGCGCCGTAGTCGAACGCTTGGGCCAGTACTACTGGGCCATGTTCCGCCAGCATTGCCAACCGCGCGTCACCCTCTTGATCGGCGTGCTCGGGCAGCACGATGTCGAGCGCTACGCCACGTGCGCTATAGTTGCTCAGCAAATTTTCCAGCAACTCTGCGATACGAGTGCGCGGCCAAGGCCAGGGGCCGACTTCCGCCAGGCTGGATTCATCGATATCGACCACGAGAACTCTGGAATCGGGTGGGTCAGGCGGGTATAAATGAATGAAGGGGCGCGTCCACTCGGAGATTGCGGACGTCGATGCGGCAGCCGCATGTAGGCGAATGAAGCGGTCACGCAACCATTCGTTCGCAAAATTCCATTCTCCCGGCGCCGGCACCCATTGCGTCCAGCAGGTGAGCAAGATGGCGGCCAGCGCGATGCTGGATCGTACGATGGTGGCCGGCAGAAGGAAGGTACGTAAGATAGCCGGAAATTTCATAGATGTTGCGATCTTTTGCGCAGACCGGAGCGGCAAATTACGTGTATGGGTATGATCTTCAAATAACCGGCAAGTATAACGTCATGTTGCTTGTCTGATCAAACGGATGATTTGCCCGTCTGAGCGATTGTTCGATTCGGGGTGCGCAACGCTATTGTAGAGTAGAATGTGATGCAGATCACAGAATATGTGGCTATAAGCAGGATAATGCCACAGAAGGAGAATGCCATGTTGCGTCAAATTATTGCTGTCATCAGTTTGCTTGCCGCCGTAGGTATGGCGCACGCTGGTGAAGCCGCGCGCATTGTGTTCGTTGCCGGTCAGGTGCATATTGCCAACCATCCGGCCGCTCTGGGCGACGCGGTCAACGAAGGCGACGAGATCGCGACCGGCGCCGATGGTTACGTGTATATGAAGACCATCGACAGCGGCTTTTTGATCCTGCGTCCGAATTCGCGGGCGCATATTAGTTCCTATCATGTAGATCAGCAAGTTCCGGCCAATACCCGCGTCAAGCTTGAGCTGTTGAGCGGTGTTGCGCGCAGCATTTCCGGCTTGGGCGTCAAGCAAGCCAGGCAAAACTTCCGCTTTAACACGCCGGTCGCTGCCATTGGCGTGCGCGGCACCGACTTCACGGTGTTTACCGATCAGCACATTTCCCGAGTCGCGGTTATTTCGGGCGGCGTGATCGTCAGCGGCTTTGGCGGCGCGTGCCTGCCGGAAGGCGGCGGCCCCTGCGAGGGAGCAGCCAGCAGGGAATTGTTTGCCGATAAAGCCGGCCAACTGCTGCAAATTCAAAAAGGGCAGTTAACGCCGCAATTGCTTCGCAGTAATGGTATTTCCCCCGACTTGAGTGCGCCGCCGCGCAGCGATGAGCCGACCAGCAAGACATCCAGTATCGGTAATGCCACGCTGGCCCCTACCGATTTGAGTCTAGCGCCACAAAAAAGCAGTATCCTGGACAATAACCCGAATGCGGTTGGAACGCCGTCGGTCGCTCCGGTAACACCGCCAATACAACCAACACAACCTATAACACCGCCAGTGGTAGTGGTTCCACCGGTAGTGACGCCGCTTCCCGACAGCCAGATTGTCTGGGGCCGCTGGCAGCCGATAGTCGACCAGGCCGCACAGATCGATTTTGTAGCGCAAAAAGCCAAAAATGCGTTGGTGGCGCTGGATAACTATTACGCGTTATTCCTTACTCCGGGCCAGGCTTATGTGTCGCCCGCCCAAGGCAGCGTTGGTTTTACGCTGAAAAATAGTGAAGCCTATATATTGAATGACAATACGGCCATTTCGCCGACCGCCGCAACGCTTCAAAACGGACAGCTTAATGTCAACTTCGGCACGAAAACATTTACCACAAGTATGGATTTGGTGAACGGCGCCCAACTCTTTGCGCTCCAGGCGCAAGGTTCGGTCGGAAGCAATGGGTACTTAAATGGCAATGATGCCTTTTCCCGCACCGGCTACATCAATGTTGCAGGCGTGTTGAGTACAGAAAACGGCGGTGCCGCCGCATATCTGTTTCACGGACGGATAGATCCAACGCACACGGTGAATGGTGCAACCTACTGGGGTCATTAAGACCTAGCTGGACGCGCATATTTTCTGCTGCCTCGGCATTTCCCGTCCCCACAGGGGGATGGTTTCATTTCTTCCATCGGTGGCAAATCAACGGCGATCAAATTGGTCTCACACATTTGTTTGCTATCGGTACCGCTAATCGAAAACCTAATCTGACTGTTGATAGAAGTTTATCTTAGCGAGCGGGCGAATATGTGTCTGCCTATCGCAACATTCATTTGCCGCGTTCCGAATTTCTACTGTTTATTGTCATGTTGGTCAATAAACTATATTAGTATACAAATACGAAAAGCTGTCTGTGTTGTGCGCTCCCGCACAGGCCGATGCTGGCCGCGCAATGACAAACACTGCCTCCATATCTCGTTTTTTTGCGCAGCCGGAACCGGCTTGGAACCACAGCCGCAAGCCCTTGCTTTTCGAGTAATCTTCTTTGATAATGATCCGCCGTATGAATTACTGGGGGAAAAACACTAATTTCAGAGGATATTGTTGATTTTTGTGATGATCGTCACATAAAGTGACCAATGCCTTCTGCCATTATTGCCACGTTAGGTTGCAGAGGACTGTACGTAAAGCTGCAAAATTTATTTATCTTGATCTTCGATCATCTTTTAGGAGCATTAAATGGGTACTTACGATACGCAATTGCAAGGGCTGTACGTCGCCTACTTCGGCCGCCCAGCAGACACCGCTGGCTTGGCATTCTGGAATGGCGTTGTCGCTGCTCAAGGTGTTAGCACAGGCTTAGCCGCTGTCTCTGCATCTTTCGCCGCTTCTGCCGAATACACAACAAAGTTTGCCGGTCAATCCAACTACCAAATTATTGCGACGATCTACCAAAACCTGTTCGGCCATCAGCCTGATGTAGCCGGTCTGGTATACTGGGGCAACCTGCTCACCAACCACGCGATCACCGTTTCCAACGCTGTGACGCAAATATCTGGCGGCGCGTTAGGCACTGACTCAACTGCTTACACCGACAAAGTAACCGCCGCTACGACGTTTACCAACGCGCTCGTTACCGCTCCAGAAATTCTCGCCTACAGCGGCAGCGCAGCAAATGCTGTTGCGGTGGCATACATCGCTAGCGTGACAGACAACGCAAGCTTGGCAGCGGCTACCACTACTGCCGCGCTGAACGTAACGTTGGCAGCCGTCGTTCAACAAGGTACGCCGCCTGTACCGACCACTACTTTCACGCTCACTACTAGTCCGGATACCGCTTACGTTGGCGCGGCTGGCGGCAATAACGTCTTCAATGCGGTTGTGAATGGAACAACGGTAGCTCCGACAAGTCTGGCTGCGTTTGACACGATTACTGGCAGTACTACCGGTACCAATACGCTGAACATCACAGATTACGCCGTCGGCGGCACCACCACGGCGGCTGCGATCACGAATTCAGCAACCACAATCACCGGCATCAACACGCTGAACGTCAGTGCGCTTGAAGCCGTCGGGAATCTGAATGTCAGCACCTGGTCTGGTTTGACTGCTGTTAGCGCCACCGCTACAGCAGGTGGTAATACCATCACAGCGGCTACGACAGCAGCCGTTACCCTAGTCGATAGCGCTCTATCTACGGCTACTGACTCCGTCATCGGTGGTTCAAACGTTTCCGTAACGGCAGCAGGCGTCACAACTGGTGCCATCAACGCAGGAAGCGCCACGACAGCTGGTACTATTGCCGTTATCGCAACCGATGCGAACACAACCTCAGCTAACGCTGCAGCTGGTGCTATTACTGTTGTTGGTGGTACAACTGTTTCGGTTGCGCAGAACATCGCAGCGGCAACGTCTGCTACTGGTGTTCCTGGTGCTGTCGCTGGTACCGCTTTTACCGCTACCGGCGGCGCGGTTAACGTTACTGGTGGCGCTGCCACCACTTCCGTTACCATAACGCAAACTGGTCCTGTTACCGCTTCGGGTGGTACTGCTGCTATTCCTGCTGCTGGTCTTACTGAGACTGCAACGGTTACATGGGCGGCGATGAGCGCGAATGGTACTGAGGGTACTGAGACGGTTGGTAGCGAGGTTGTCACCAATGCAACTGGTGGTGCTGTTACCGCTGCTCAGGTTGCTCAAATTGCGGGTGGTGGCACTGCGATCGATGGTCTTACAGTAACAACGCCGGTATCAGGTTTTACAGTTGGGGCCGCCTCTGGCGCAACGACTGTATTCACAAGCACCACACCCAATTCCGTGCAAGCTGCTCCTGTTATTGCAGCCTCTACCGGTGGTGGTGGAACTCCAACAGATGTGGTAACAGCGGTTGGTACGGCACCAGGTGCCGGTTCCGCCGCAGTTGCCGCTGTCGGCGGTATCGCTGACGGCGCCGTAACCATCACTGACGTGAATGCTGCGAGTGCAACCAAGGCAGGCACGATCACCACTGTTTCGCTGACCAACTATGGAACAGCGGCAGCGATCAACGACAACGCAGTGGCAACGCTGACTCTGGCCGGCACAGGCGCCGGCGTGACGATCACGAGTGCCCTGACGACTCCGGTCA
>PKWO01000274.1 GCA_003132085.1 Oxalobacteraceae bacterium
CGGTATTGTTGAGGTGAATGCGGCGCCGGGTCTGCGCATGCATCTTTCTCCGTCGTACGGCAAGGGCCGCGCGGTTGGCGAAGCGATTATTTCTGCGATGTTTGCCGACGACGAAGACGGTCGCATTCCGGTGGTCGCCGTTACTGGAACGAACGGCAAGACTACTACCGTGCGCCTCATCGCGCATCTGTTTGCGCAAAGCGGGCTGCGTGTGGGCATGACCAATACCGACGGCGTCTACGTCGAAGGCCGCCGCATCGATACCGGCGACTGCAGCGGCCCGCGCAGCGCGCGCAACGTGTTGCTGCATCCCGACGTCGACGCGGCGGTATTCGAGACGGCGCGCGGCGGCGTATTGCGGGAAGGTTTGGCTTTCGACCGTTGCCAGGTTGCCGTGATTACCAATATTGGCAGCGGTGATCATCTTGGCTTGAATTTCATCACCACCATCGAAGATCTGGCAGTATTGAAGCGCGTCATTGTGCAAAACGTTGCCGATAGCGGCGTCGCGGTGTTGAACGCCGCCGATCCTATTGTCGCCGGCATGGCCGGCAACTGCCGCGGTTCGGTGACGTTCTTCGCTGCCGATCGCAAACACCCGCGGATGACGGCCCACCGGGCACAAGGGCATCGCGTGGTGTATGTGGATGGCGATACCCTGGTGGCGGTTGAGGGCAAGTTCCAGCATAAAGTGCCGCTCGCGGATGTGCCGATTACGCGTGGCGGCAGTATTGCTTTTCAGGTCGAAAATGTGATGGCCGCAGCTGCGGCGGCATGGGGCGTCGGCATCGATTGGGACGATATTCGGGCAGGGCTTAAGAGCTTTGTCAATGATAGCGATAATGCACCCGGGCGCTTCAATCTGTTCAGCTATCGCGGCGCCACCGTGATCGCCGACTACGGCCACAATCCGGATGCAATCGTGGCGCTGACGCGCGCGCTGGAAACCATGCCGGCGTTGCGCCGGTCGGTGGTCATCAGCGGCGCGGGGGATAGACGGGATCAAGATATCCGCCATCAGGGGCAACTGATTGGAGATGCCTTTGACGACGTCGTATTGTATCAGGATCAATGTCAGCGCGGACGTGCCGACGGCGAAGTGCTGGCGCTGTTGCGCGAAGGGCTGGCGCATGCCAAACGCACAACCAGTATCGACGAAATACATGGCGAATTTCTCGCTATCGATACTGCGTTGGCTAAACTTTCTGCGGGCGATTTGTGTCTGATTCTGGTCGATCAGATCGAGCAAGCGTTAGCCCATATTGCGCAACGGATTGCCGAGGCGTGATCTGTTTCAGTGAATCGAGGATGCCGTCGTGAGTGAACATCCGGTCATACACTGGGTCGAGGGCGACGAAGCGCATACTGCGCGCTGGCGATCAGAGGGGGGAGTAACACCGCCGAAGCGAGTGCAAATCGCCGATGATCGCATGACTGCCGACGCGGCATACAGATTGGCCAGCGAGGGCACGGCGCTATTGTGGCGCGGTGATTTTCAAAATGCGCGGCAGTTGCTGCAAGCATTGGCGCGCCGCACTGACCGCAGGCCGCGGAAACCTGCAGCGTCTCCGACGGAGGCTTTCCACTTTCATCGTCAGGCGCAATCGCAGCGCGCGCGAACCTTGGGGATGCTGTTGCTGCCATGCGACGAGAATTACAATATTCCATTGCGTCGCGCTCCCGACGTGCGGCAAGCGTGTCTGGAAGCGTATGGACCTGCCGAATCTGCGTCGATTCTATCGCTGCGGGAGGTGCTGGGATTGGTTGGCGCCCATGAATGGCGCAAGAAGGGCGTCGAAGTGCCGGCGCTGGACGATCGCATCCACCCGCACTACGGTGTATTCGCCCCGGTTCGCGGCGAATACGTCGAACTGGTGGCGAAGGCGCCTTTACCCTCGCAGTCATTGGCGTTTGACATTGGCACCGGTAGCGGCGTGCTGGCTGCGGTACTGGCCCGGCGTGGCGTCAAGCACATCGTGGCGACCGATCAGGAACAGCGCGCATTGATTTGCGCGCGTGAGAACATCGAACGGCTGGGATTGACCGGGCAGGTTGAAGTGCTTGAGGCAAATCTTTTCCCAGCGGGATGCGCACCATTGATCGTTTGCAACCCCCCATGGGTTCCGGCGCGTGCGAACTCACCGCTTGAACATGCGGTCTACGACCCGGATAGCCGCATGTTGAGGGGTTTTCTTGCCGGACTGGCCGCCCACCTTGAGCCGGGCGGCGAGGGTTGGTTGGTGTTGTCCGATCTGGCCGAACATTTGGGCTTGCGCTCGCGCGCCGAACTGCTGGCGCTGATCGACGCTGCGGCTTTAAAAGTGTTGGGTAAGCTGGACGTGAAGCCGCATCATCCGCGTGCGTCGGATGAGACCGATCCGCTGCATGCTGCCCGCGCAGCGGAAGTGACCTCGCTCTGGCGTTTAGCGGCGCGCTGAATCTCCGCCATTTCACCATCACACCACGAAAACATGAGCAAAAAACCATCTCGCATACTTACCTTCAAATGCAAAAAATGTACGAAGCCGGTCAAAGTTTTTTTGCAGGCCGTATCTGCGTGCTCGCATATACAACCGTATCAGGGCATATGCACATGCGGCGAAGTAATGCGTTATGCAACCGGCCAAAAGGACGCGGTTGATTCCTATCTGACGTCACCCGACGGCAGTTGGTCGCATCATCATTGACATCCCGGCCGCGCTCTTCAGTTGAC
>PKWO01000558.1 GCA_003132085.1 Oxalobacteraceae bacterium
CGCCTCGCGAATTTTCTGCGGGCAGGATGCGGCGCAGAAAATTCGCGAGGCGATCGACCGACGGCCGAGACACGACATAGGTGGGCGAGCGCTGCAGCATCGTCACGTGGGCCGCTTTTTTCGCCAATTCCGGCAACAGCGTAATCGCGGTGGCACCGCTGCCGATGACGATCACACGCTTGCCTGCATAGTCGATGTCGTCCGTCCATTTCTGAGGGTGCGCGATGCGGCCGGTGAAGCGCTCGATTCCCGGAAAGTCGGGCGTGTACCCTTCGGCATGGTTGAAGTAGCCGCTGCACATGAACAAGAAGTTGCACGTCAGATGCACGACTTCCTTTTGCTCGCCGCGTTCAACTTCCACTGTCCACAACGCGTCCTTCGACGACCACGAGGCACCGGTGACGCGGTGGCCGAAGCGGATTTTGCGGTCGATGCCGTATTCTCTGGCGGTATCGCGAATGTACTGCAATATCGACGGCCCGGAGGCAATGGCCTTGCCCTCCGCCCATGGCTTGAACGCGTATCCAAGGGTGAACATGTCCGAGTCAGAGCGGACGCCGGGATAACGAAACAAGTCCCAGGTGCCGCCGATGCTGTCGCCGCCCTCGAGGATCGCATAGCGCTTCGCCGGACAGTCATGTTGCAAATGATAGCCGGCGCCAATGCCGGATAGTCCGGCCCCGATGACCAGCACATCGACATGTTCATATGCCATATTTCTCACTCGTTCAAGGAGGGGAGGCGTCATTGGTCGCCGGAACATAGGCTTCCGGGTACTGCGGAAGGTCGTCGTCGATCGGCCACCAATTGCATTTCGACGCCGTGTAGGCGTGCCATGCCGGTTGCGTGCGAAGCGGTTGGTCGATCAGCCCGGCGCGAACCCGCACAATCGACGGCAGCGATTCCCGACGGCTGTAGACCGGCGAGCCGCAGCGGCCGCAAAAGAAACGTTGCTTTCCCGGCGCGGATTCAAATGTCTTCAACAATTGCGCGCCGGCGAGCAAACGAAAAGCCGACGCTTCCACCGGAATGTTGGTGGCGAAGGGGCCGCCCTGCGCCTTGCGACACTGGATGCAGTGACAAACCTGAATGGGCGCGAGTTCCGACTCAATGCGGAAAGCGATCGCGCCACATAAACAACCGCCTGTGTATGCCACCGATGGCCCCGGTTCGGTAAGAAGAGCACCATCGTATCGAACTTCAAATGGCATGACAAGCCTGACTTTCAGCAGGCCATTAAGCCGAAAATTTGACGCTCGGCGCCGTTTGCCAATACTCGCCTTCGGTTTCGTGCGTAACGCGGACGGCCATCGCGCGGGATAAAAACAGCGGGTGCTGCAACGCCTCGTCGGTGCGCAATATAGGGCTGACGCAGCAGTCGGCCCGGCTGAATTTCTCGGTCCATGCGGCCAGCGTTTGCTGCGCGAACAGGCGATCCAGTTCCGCCTTGACCGCCATCGCGTCGCTGCCGCCTATTTCCTGGCCGTGCGCCCAGTGCCTGGTTTTCAGGTCCGGCCTGGCCAGCACGTCGCAGCAGGCTTCCCAGAACTTCAATTCGAGCGCGCCGACCGCCATGTAGCGGTTGTCCAGCGTGCGATACACGTTATAGCAGGGTGCGCCGCCGGTCAGAAAATCACGCCCCGGCGCGGCGGCCTGCCCGCTGTTGTTGACTGCGGCCAACGGCATGATGTTGTGGGCGAACACGGCATCGGTCATTGAAATGTCGACGTAGCGGCCGCGCGCGGTCATTTTGGCGCCGAGCAACGCGGCCAGGATGCCTTGCACCGCACTTTGCGCACCGCCCAGCAAGTCGCCGATTTGCAGGTTGGGCAGCGCCGGTATGCCGTCCGGGCCGGCNNGGCGAGATGCGCGAACGGGCCGGTCTGCCCATAGCCGGAGATTGCGCACATCACCAGTGCGGGATTGCGCTGCTTGAGCGTTTCCCAGCCCACGCCTAATTTATCCATCACACCGGGGCGAAAGCTTTCGACCACCACGTCGGCGGTTTCGACCATGCTTAGAAACGTATTCCGTTGCGCCGTGTCTTTCAGGTCGATGCGCANNACGCCGCGATTGACTGCCAGAAAGAATTGCGACACTTGGTGCCGCACCGGCCCCATGCCGCGCGCGTAGTCGCCGATGCCGGGGTCTTCAATCTTGATGACTTCCGCGCCCATGTCGGCCAAATGCATGGTCGCGACCGGACCGGGCAACAGGCGCGTCAGGTCAAGCACGCGGATGCCGCGTAACGGCTGGTCGATTGGCTGCGTGACGGTTTGTGGCATGGCGGGCTCCGTTATTTGTTTCACTCGTTCACAACGCGGTCTGTTCCAGCGCCTCTTGCTGTTCCAGCCATTCCGCTTCCAGTTGTTCCAGTTCTTTCGCATAGAACGCCTGGTCGGTCAGCAGGGTCTTCAACTCTTTCTTGTTCGCGTGGTCGTACATTTCCGGTTCTGCCAGACGCGTGTCGACACCCGCCTTTTGGGCATTGCGTTTGGCTATCTGCTCTTCCAGTTTCTTGATCTTCGACTCGATCGGCTTTCTGCGAGCCGCCAGTTTTTGCCGTTCTTCGGCGTCGGCCCGCTTCTGTTCGCGCTTGTCGGCGGCGGGGGCAGCCGTTGCCGGTGCGACCGCGCTGCCGACCTTGGCGCCGGTTGCGGGCAGCGCTGCTGCCGCCGTCGCGTTGGTCTTGGTCGC
>PKWO01000183.1 GCA_003132085.1 Oxalobacteraceae bacterium
CGGCGATTGCTCTGGGTGGGGCAATCGCCGATCTGCAGCGCCAGGAGCATATCAATGCGGTATATGCCGCCCGCTATTGACGCGTTCTATTGCCGCCACCAGCTTGTCGATATCGGCGCAGTTATTGTAAAACGCCAGCGACGGACGCACGCTGCCTTCGACGCCGAAGCGACGCAGAATCGGTTGCGCGCAGTGATGGCCCGAACGTACCGCAATGCCTTCTTTGTTCAATGCGGCGCCGACATCTTCGGTTTTGAAGCCGTCCAGAACGAAGGACATCACACTAGCCTTGTCCGCTGCGGTGCCGATCAGGCGCAGGCCCGGAATGCTCTTCAGCAAGCGCGTGGCATATTGTAAAAGCTGGTGTTCATACTGATCGATCGCGTCGATGCCGATCTTGCAGACGTAGTCGAGCGCCGCACCCAAACCCACCGCGTCGGCGATGTTGCCGGTTCCTGCTTCAAAACGGGCCGGGGCTTGATGATACTCGATATGCTCGAAAGTCACGTCCTTGATCATGTTGCCGCCACTCTGCCAGGGCGGCATGTCGTTCAACAACGCTTCTTTGCCGTACAACACGCCGATCCCGGTTGGTCCGAATACCTTGTGCCCGGAGAAAACGAAGAAATCGGCATTTAATTGTTGCACGTCTACGCGCATGTGCGACACCGATTGGGCGCCATCGACCAGCACTTTGGCGCCGGCGCCATGCGCCATCTCAATAATTTGTTTGGCCGGCGTGATCGTGCCGAGCGCATTGGATACCCGCGAGAACGCCACCAGCTTGGTCCTGGGGCCGAGCAGTTTGGCATACTCATCAATCAGGATTTGGCCGTCGTCGTCGACCGGGATCACCCGCAGCCTGGCTCCTTTTTCAGCGCACAAGCGATGCCAGGGGACGATATTCGCGTGGTGTTCCAACCAACTGATGATGACTTCGTCGCCTTCACCGATATTCCGGCCGCCCCAACTCTGCGCAACCAGGTTGATCGCTTCGGTGGCACCGCGCACGAACACGATTTCATTGACCGACGCGGCATTCAGGAAACAACGGACCTTGTTGCGCGCGCCTTCGTAGGCATCGGTGGCACGCGCCGCAAGTTCATGCGCCGCACGGTGAATATTCGAGTTTTCGTGCTCGTAAAAATACGCCAACCGCTCGATTACCGAATAGGGTTTTTGGGTGGTTGCCGCATTGTCTAGCCACACAAGTTGGCGTCCGTTCACGCGCTCCTGCAGGACCGGAAAATCGCGGCGAATCAGCTCGATGTCGAGCGCCGGCGTGGGCACGCCGGCACCGAGATTTTGCTGCGACGGGTGGCCGCCCCGCAGATAGCCGCTTGCTCCCGGGTTTTGCGAGCCGGCCGGCAAACCGCGCGTATGTTCAATGAAATAGTATTGAGGGCTCACGGCGGATGGCACAGCCGGGATAATCGGCTGTGCCGGCAGGCGCAGCGAACTTAATACTTCCCTGAGCTCCGCTTCAAACGGCAGTGCAATCGCGCCGGGTGCTTTTGCATGCTGCGGCAGGACGCCGGCCCAAGCACCGTTGGGTGAATACGGCAACGCGGCGTTTTGCGGCGAGGCCGACGGTGATGTGCCGCTTCCCGCTTCGGAATGCGGCAGATGGTCGGCAACTGTCGGCACGCGTTCCTCTGAAATCAAACCATGCGGATCGGGCAAGCTCGATTGCGGCTGGCTGATGTTGGTGACGCCGCTCGGACTATGTCCGGTCTTTGCCGAAAAATCCGGCGTGACGCCAACCGGGGCAGCGCCCGGCACAGCAGAAAAGAACTGATTTGCCAGGCGTGTCAGGATTTCAAGATCGGGCACAAAGTTGCCGCTGGAATCACTTGTACGCATGGTACTTGCCTATTTCCACGTCTTCCAGAACGGCAATCGAATCATCGGTGAGTACCGCCAGCGAGCAATACAGCGAGACCAGATAGGAAGCAATCGCCTTGTGGTTGATGCCCATGAAGCGGACCGATAGGCCGGGCGTTTGCTCGCCCGGCAGATTCGGCTGATACAGGCCAACCACCCCTTGGCGGCTTTCGCCGGTGCGGATCAGGATGATTTTTGTCTTACCGTCTTCAAAGCCGACCTTGTCGGACGGTATCAACGGAATGCCGCGCCAAGTAATGAATTGCGNNGCCAGCGGGTGCAACAGGAAGAAACCAGGTTCTTTCCACACTTTGGTGATCAACTCATCCAGATCGTCGGGCGTAGGGGCGCCGGTGCGGGTCTTGATGCGTTGTGCCGGCGCGATACTGCTGAGCAGACCGTATTCCTTGTTGTTGATCAACTCGCTTTCCTGACGCTCCTTGACTGTTTCTATGATCAGGCGCAATTGTTCGGCAATCTGATTGTAGGGTTTGCTATAGAGGTCCGATACGCGGGTGTGAACGTCCAGCACCGTGTTGACGGCGCTTAGCATGTATTCGCGCGGATTTTCGATGTAATCGACAAACGTTTGCGGCAGTTCGCGCTCGTCGCGTGCGGAGCAGTCCACCGTCACGCTGTTGGCATCCTTGACCTTGTTGACGCGATAGATGCCGGCCTCGACCGGCACCCATTGCAATAAATGGGTTAGCCAACGCGGTGTGATGCTCGACATCTGCGGAACAGTGCGGGTCGCAATCGCAAGTTGTCGGGCGGCGACATCGCCAAGGGCGGTGGGATGTTCGAATTCTGTTGTCATCTGGTTCTCCTGAATGCGGTGGTTGGGTTGACGGTTTTCCTAAATTAGTTGCTGCGCATTTGCGCCTGGGCGACGTTGCTGCCGGGCGGAACGCTCTGCGTCAGCCAGACATTGCCGCCTATGACTGAACCTTGACCGATGGTGATGCGGCCCAGGATGGTTGCGCCTGCATAAATCACGACATCGTCCTCGACAATCGGATGGCGTGCATTGCCCTTGATCAGTACGCCATTTTCATCGGCAGGGAAGCGCTTGGCACCGAGCGTAACCGCTTGATAGAGGCGCACGTGCCGGCCGATGATCGCCGTTTCGCCGATGACGACTCCGGTGCCATGATCGATGAAGAAGCTGCCGCCGATTTGGGCGCCGGGATGGATGTCAATGCCGGTAGTGGAATGGGCGATGCGTGAAATCAGGCGCGCCAGAAAAGGCGCACCCAAGGTATATAGCGCATGGGCGAAACGATGATAGATGGTGGCGGTCATGCCTGGATAACATAGCAGTATTTCAGGCATGCTGGTGGCCGCCGGGTCGCCTTGATACGCGGCTTGCAGGTCGCTTACCAGCAAGTCGCGTATCGGTTTCAACTGGGCGGCAAAATGTCGGGTAATGGCAATCGCCTGCGCATGCAGTTTTTCGTCATGATCGTGATCGAAGGCGGACTCGGAATCTTCATTGGCGCCACTTTGTCTGGAGACAAACAGCAAAGCCCGGCGCACTTGTTGGACCAGCGAATTCAAGGTTGTGTTGAGCGTATTCCCGACGAAGTAATCGATGCTTTCATCCGTCAAATCCGTTTGTCCGTAATGGGTTGGAAACAGTGCTGCTGAAAGCCCATCCAGAATGACAGTCAGCGATTCGCGCGATGGAATTTCCCGAATCCGCCCGCGATGGCGGATCTTATGCGTATCCTCTCTGGACTGCCGCAATGCCGCTACCACGCCATTTAGTCCCCAACTGCGGTAGGACTCGGCGGAGGGAGGACTCGCCGCCGCATGCTCGTCTTCTTCTACGTAAAATGTTTGGTGGTTTGAAGTCATCAGGGCGAATTGTCGGCAGCGCGGAATAAGATATTCCACAAGAAAAAATGGCAAAATCCTGTATTTGGAAATGGTGTTGTGGGCGATCTATACATGGAAATCGATTCGATTATAGGAGGCATATTTGTTCACCTCATACGAATAAAATCGCATATATTAGGATGAAAATTGGTGACTATTCGGCCGCTTGAAGGAAGCTCGGTTTGATTTGGGTTCCGAATTGCTTTGACGGAATTCAGGTAACATTGAGGCTGGCCCGGCCAAGTCCTGGCTGGCGCCGCATGGATATCAAGTTTCTGAAGGTTTTCGATGGCGTTACATTCCACCAATGGATTCAGCGTATTGGGACACCGCAATTTTCGGCTGTATCTATCGGCACGCATCCTCGGCACGGTTGGGGTTCAGATGCAGAGTGTAGCGATCGGCTGGCAGGTCTATGCGTTGACCGGTAACGTATACGACCTCGGCCTGATCGGTCTGGCGCAATTTGCACCTTTCCTGTTGCTGATCCTGATTGCCGGGCATGTGGCCGATCGTTATCATCGGCGCACGATCATTGTGCTGTGCTTCGTCATGCAATTGCTGTGCAGCATGCTGCTGCTCATCTATACGTTTACCGGCTTGACAGTTGTGTGGCCGGTGTTTGCGGTGTTGATACTGTTCGGTAGCGCGCGGGCATTCATGATGCCGGCTACCCAGGCTATCTTGATCAATCTGGTTCCGGCCGATAGCTTTTCCAAAGCGGTGGCGCTCAGTTCGTCCAGTTTTCAGGTCGCCGTGATTCTCGGGCCGACACTGGGCGGTTTGCTTTATCTGGCAGGGCCGAAAGTGGTATACAGCATCGTCGCGGGGTTGTTGGCGACGTCGGTTCTGTTGATGCTGGCCACCCGTATTGCATCGCAAGTCAGCAAGTGCGCGCCGGCCACCTGGCATACCTTGCTTGAGGGTTTGCGCTTTGTCCGGTCGAAGCCGGTGGTGCTTGGTGCAATTTCACTCGATCTATTCGCCGTATTGTTCGGTGGCGCGACCGCACTGTTGCCGGCTTACGCGAACGATGTGCTGCATTCGGGGCCGACCGCGCTTGGCCTGTTGCGCACTGCACCCGGCATGGGCGCGGCACTGACCTCGGTGTTACTTGCCTTTTCCCCTATTACCGGCAAGGTAGGGCGCTGGATGTTCGGCGGCGTCGCGGTATTCGGCCTCGGTACCGTTGTCCTGGGGGTATCGCATAGCCTTATTGTCGCGATGTTTGCGCTGCTGGTAATGGGTGCAGGCGACATGGTAAGCGTGTATATCCGGCATATTCTGGTCCAATTCGAAACCCCCGACGCCATCCGCGGCCGGGTCAGCGCGGTCAATGCGGTTTTCATCGGTGCATCGAATGAATTAGGGGAGTTTGAGTCAGGCGTCACCGCCGGTTGGTTCGGTTTGGTCCGGGCCTTGCTACTGGGGGGCGTCGCCACTTTGGCGGTGACCGGCATATGGGCCTGGCGTTTTCCGGTGTTGAGCCGTATGGATCGATTCCCGCGCGGCGGCTACCCGCCTTCGAGCCAGAAACCGGAAGATTCGGCATCTTTGACAGTGGGGTTCAAGCAGAAGTTGGTCGTGTGCGAGTCAACGAAAGGAACAAAATGAAGTTGACATACTGGGTTGCAGAGAATGTGAAAGGCAATCGATCTGAATCGATTGTTGCCAGGACCAGACATGATTGCGAACAGAAGTTGATCGCCTATGGAAATCCCGAAAACTACGCGCCACCGGTAAAGAAATCCTTGTTGTATGAAGATGCATTCGATTTGTTCGAAATGGTAACCGGTCCCGGTGGCGGGCGCGGGATGGACTAGCGTTGGATTAAATCGGCCTCATCCCTTCGGCATGCACCACGCGAGGATATTTTTTGTCGGAAACCGGCGAGCCTTTCTCACCTTTCCTGCCAATTTCAAATAACCAGTTGTCGCCGAACTCGAACGAATAATATAACTTCCGCTTGGTGTTTCTTACAAACACCTGATCGATCGGCACGGAGAACGCGGACCGACCGTCTGATTTCCATTCGCCTTGCCGCTTGTACCAGAGTTTCTTGCCGCGAATGCTGGAGGCGACATAAAGGTCATGAATTTTTTCGTCGTCAAAGCCGGTCAAATGTTGGATAAGCAGATGCAATGACGACAACGACATATCGCACGGCACTTCAATCACACGCTGGAATTTTTCGCCAAGGTAGCCGCTGCCTACGTAGTCGATCGACAGTGTATAGACACCATGCATGTTTATCCCGGGAAGATAATCGAGGTAGAAGCTATCGTAACTGGTATGGGCCATAGATGAACTCAAAGCGGTTGGATTGCACACCGCGTGGCGGGTAAGCCACGCATTGCCGGTCCTGCCGAAGACGTCTGCCAGAGGCGCACTCGATGAATGTGCATGATGCGAAGATCGCCAAAATGAACAGTGCATCGACGAAGTGCACCAATTGGTGCA
>PKWO01000126.1 GCA_003132085.1 Oxalobacteraceae bacterium
CGCGCCGCATCATGTCGAAGAACTCGGCATTGTTCTTGGTGGCCTTCATCTTGTCGAGGATAAATTCCATTGCTTCGATTTCGTCCATACTGTAGAGCAACTTGCGTAGAACCCAAATTTTCTGCAATTGATCGGGTTTGATCAGCAACTCTTCGCGGCGGGTACCGGACTTGTTCAAATTGATGGCCGGATAGACACGTTTTTCGGCCAGGCGGCGCTCAAGGTGGACTTCCATGTTCCCTGTGCCTTTGAATTCTTCATAGATCACGTCATCCATGCGGCTACCGGTTTCGATCAATGCGGTGGCGATGATGGTGAGCGAACCGCCTTCCTCGATGTTGCGAGCAGCACCGAAGAATCGTTTCGGGCGCTGCAATGCATTGGCGTCGACGCCGCCGGTCAGTACCTTGCCGGATGCCGGGATTACGGTATTGTAGGCACGGGCCAAGCGGGTGATGGAGTCGAGCAGGATGACCACGTCCTTTTTCATTTCTACCAGGCGCTTGGCTTTTTCCAGCACCATTTCCGCAACTTGCACGTGCCGCGTTGCCGGCTCGTCAAAGGTCGATGCAACGACCTCGCCACGCACCGAGCGTTGCATTTCGGTGACTTCTTCCGGACGTTCGTCAATCAACAACACAATCATCGTGGTGTCCGGATGATTGGTGGTGATCGCATGCGCAATATGCTGCAACATGACCGATTTGCCCGACTTCGGCGACGCCACCAGCAGTCCGCGTTGTCCTTTGCCGATCGGGGCAATCATGTCGATGATGCGGCCGGTGATGTTTTCTTCGCCGCGCATCTCGCGTTCCAGCGGAAGCGGCTTGTTCGGATGCAGCGGCGTCAGGTTTTCAAACAGAATTCTGTGTTTCGAGGCTTCCGGCGATTCGCCGTTGACCTTGTCGACCTTAACGAGGGCAAAATAGCGTTCGCCGTCTTTCGGTGTGCGTACTTCGCCTTCGATCGAGTCGCCGGTATGCAGATTGAAGCGGCGGATCTGCGAGGGCGAGATATAAATGTCATCGGTGGATGCCATGTAACTGGCGTCCGGCGAGCGCAAGAAGCCAAAGCCGTCCGGCAAGACTTCCAGGGCGCCATCGCCAAAAATTTGTTCGCCTGACTTCGCGCGCTTTTTCAGGATTGCGAACATCAGTTCTTGTTTGCGCAGGCGCGCAGCGTTGTCAATTTCGAGGCTGATCGCCATCTCTAACAAAGCTGAAACGTGTAACGCCTTTAGTTCGGATAAGTGCATAATATTGAGTGTCCCGGGGTGGGAGGTAAGAGGTGGGGGAGGGGGGTGCGTGGTGTGAATAAAAAGAGGAACGGCGGTGCAGGCGCACCGCCGTCGCGGGTACTAAATGTTGCTGTCAATAAACGAGGTAAGTTGGCCTTTTGCCATTGCGCCGACCTTTTGGGCAGCGGGCACCCCGTTCTTGAACAGGATGAGGGTCGGGATGCCGCGGATACCGAATTTACTCGGCACTGCCTGATTGGCGTCCACGTCCATTTTGGCAATTTGCAATTTGCCGTCGTACTCTTTCGCGACTTCTTCCAGAATCGGCGCAATCATTTTACACGGACCGCACCATTCTGCCCAAAAATCGACCAATACCGGTTTATCGGATTTCAATACGTCCAATTCAAATGACGCATCGGTGATGTATTTAATATTTTCGCTCATGGTTTCCTCGATATGAGGTAAAAAGGTATGAATTCACGCCGTGTGACCTATCAGTCTTGTTTGGAATCGGCTCTCGGCGCTGCCAGACTACAAAGGCTAACTGGCGGCATAATGCGCGAATTCAAGGAGAATGAAAGCTGCGGCAAGAGATAACGCGGCGGGGTATGGGGTAAATCATAACTCATTTTCACAAAAAGTGTAGCGCAAAGATTATTTTTTGGTTCGGCTCGCATAAAATGGGCTTCAAACTTGTTGGAAATTGATGCGACTGGCCTTAGCGCCGGTGTTTTTCGTGGCTGGCATGACAGTTTTATGGCCGCGCGCCGTCCAATATATCTACCCCACCCTGACTCGGCATGTTGCATAGATATTCACCTATTTCCCCTTCGCCTGCATTCTGGGACGATGCCGCGCTTACTCTCTTAGGCCATCCCTTGCTTGCGCCTGGGCGCGCGGGAAAGCCGCGTGATATGTCGGGTGTGCGCGTCGTGGTACCGACTTTTACCCATGCGCAGTTGCTGAAAGCCGCACTTATGCGGCACGCCGGAACAGCGTTTATTCCGCCGCGCATCGTCACGCTGTCGGCGTGGTGTGGGTTGATTCCGCCGGAATCGAGCCCGCCGGCCGCCGCCGGCGCGCGTTTGATGGCGTTGTATGCGGAGTTGCGCCAGCACGGGTGGCTGAAAAAATTGTTTAGCGCTCGCCGCAACATCGATCTGTTGCCGCTGGCGCAGATGTTGTTGACGCTCTCCGACGAGTTGACGCTGAGTTTGTTGCCGTCCATCTGGAACGCTCAAGATGAGGCACGCCTGCGGTGGCAAAAGGCATTGGAGAAAATGCCGCCGGCGGCGCGCGATATCGTATCCGATGAGGCGCAACTGGTCTGGTCGATCTGGAAAACGCAGCTCGATAGCAGCGACGCGCTTGCAGTGCGCTATGGGCAGATGATGCGGCTGGCAGAATTTGCGCACGAGGCGCTGGTATGGATTGCGCCGGTGGCTTCCGATCCGTTCGATCTGGCCTTTTTGCATGCTTACGGCGAGCGGCAAACGGTGGTGCCGATTTTACTCAGTTGGGAAGCGCCGGCGATTGCTCCGGCGTTGGCGGCCGCTTGGCCGGAGCTGCATGAAGAACAGACCAGCGGCGATCCCGATCGGCGTGCGATTGATACGCCGCCGGGAGTATCGTTGTGCGCCGCCAGGAGCATGGAGCAAGAGGCGCAGT
>PKWO01000340.1 GCA_003132085.1 Oxalobacteraceae bacterium
CAAGCTTCCATCTTCTCGATGGCGGGCATCGAGAAGATGGAAGCTTGCCGTGCTTTCTCGGCAGCGATGATTCATGAAGAAGAGGGCGACGCGGAGAGCGCCGCCGAGGAATTTAGCGCCGCCGTGGCCGCCTGTCGCGGCGGCGTCGCGCTGTCCAATGATTTAAAACTGGACTTGGCAAAAAGTTGCCTTAACAACAATTTGGAGAGCGACGCCTCGGAAGTCATGCTGGAAGTAATGAACAATGCTGCCGATGGTGCGGCAATGGCCAAAGCCATGCAAACCTTTGAACGGATCGGGCGCAAGGATTTGGCCGACTCCGTCGCCAAGGAAAGTCGCAAGCAAGTGGTGGCGTTGGTTTCAAGCGGCGCCGAAAAGGCAAAACACGGCGACTACCAAGGCGCAGTGGAGTTGATGACCGATGCTGCGCGCAAATTTCCCGACAACCCGCAGGTGGTCTTCAATGCCGCATTGGCGTTGCTCAAATGCATAGAAAACCTCGGGTGGGACAGCAGCATGGGCGAACAGGCGCGCTGGTATATCGATAGCTGCCGCCGGGTCGACCCCACCAATCCGCGATTGATCCCGCTCTCCGACCTGTATCACACGGTACTCAAGAAATACGGGATTGTGGCCTCCCACGTCACGGCAAAACTGCCGGCCCGCACGTGATGTTAGGGGCGGCAAGTCTGCGGCGCGTAAATCGTAGATAATATTACCCACTATCCGATACGGATAGGAGACCAACTCTTTTTTCTCAATGGCCACAAGCCTACAACAATAAGGACATCCTCCGTGAATCGTTATTTGATTGGTGTAATTTCACTGTTATCTGCCGCCGGCGCGTCGGTTGCCGCCGATACGGTGCAAACTGCAGTTCCTGCCATGACGGCGTCGGCACCGGCAACACCGGTGTCCGGCATTGAACAAAAAAACGTCGATGTGTCAGTGCGTGTGCAAGACAATTTTTATCAACACGTAAACGGCACCTGGCTGAAGAACAATGAAATTCCAGCCGACAAATCCGGCTGGGGCGCGTTCTATGAGTTGCGCGATGCGACATTACCGCAGTTGCGCGGCATCATTGAAGCCGCCGCCAAGGATGGCGGCAAGACGCCAGGTTCCGAGGCGCAGCAAATCGGCGACCTTTACGCCAGCTTCATGGACGAGCAAAAACTCGATTCAATCGGCCTGAAGCCGCTGGATGCGGAATTCGCCAAGGTCGCTGCATTGAAGAACAAGAAGCAAATTCCGGCGTTGATCGCGCATTTCAATGAAATCGGCATCACCGCCCCTTACGACCTGGGCGTACACCAGGACAACAAGGATTCGACCAAATATGTGGTCGACTTCGGGCAGAGCGGTCTTGGTCTGCCGGATCGCGACTACTACCTGAAGGACGATGATGCGAAGCTGAAAGATGCGCGTGTCAAATATCAGGCCCACATAGAAAAAATGTTGTCGATGACCGGCGACAAGGATGCGGCGCGTAAAGCCAAGGAGATTGTGGCGCTCGAAACGGCGTTGGCGAAAGTGCAATGGACCAAGGTGGAAAACCGCGATCCAGTCAAGGCGTACAACAAGAAAGAGTTGGCCGATTTGGAAAAGCTGACTCCAGGTTACGACTGGAAACAGTATTTAAGCAGCGCCGGGCTGGATGGCAAGCTTACCTATGTAATCGTCAGCCAGCCGAGCTACCTGACGGGTTTCGGCAAAGTGCTGAAAACGACGCCGTTGCCAGTCTGGAAGAGCTACTTTGCCTGGCATGTGTTGAGCAGCAATGCCTCTTATTTGAGCAAAGCATACTCTGAGGAGAACTTCGCGTTCTATGGCACGGTGCTGAATGGCATTCCAGAACAGCAGCCGCGCTGGAAACGCGCTGTCAACCTGGAAGAAGGCGCGATCGGCGAGGGCTTGGGTAAATTGTATGTGGGCCAGTATTTTCCGCCGGAAAACAAGGCGCGCATGGAAAAACTGGTCGCCAACCTGCTGGAAACCTACCGCCAAAGCATCGAGACGCTGGATTGGATGGGTCCCGTAACCAAGAAGGAGGCGCAAGCCAAGCTGGCAACCTTCATGCCGAAGATCGGCTATCCGTCGAAATGGCGCGATTATGCTTCGCTGAAGATCGAAAAAAATGATCTGATCGGCAACGTTCAGCGCGCCAATCTGTTCGAGTATCGACGCAATGTCAATAAACTCGGTCAGCCTATCGATCGCGCCGAGTGGGGCATGACGCCGCAAACGGTGAACGCTTACTACAATCCGGAGTTGAATGAAATTGTGTTCCCGGCAGCGATCCTGCAACCGCCGTTCTTCAATGTGCAAGCCGACGACGCAGTGAATTACGGTGCGATCGGCGCGGTGATCGGTCACGAAATCAGCCACGGTTTTGACGATCAGGGAGCGCAGTACGACGGCAACGGCAATTTGCGTGATTGGTGGACCAAGGAAGACCATGAAAAGTTTGCCGCCAAGACCGCTGCGCTGGTCAAGCAATACGGCGCGTATAGCCCGTTGCCCGGCTATCATGTCAACGGCGAGTTGACGCTTGGCGAAAACATTGCCGACAACTCCGGCCTGGCAATCGCATACAAGGCATATAAGCTGTCGCTGGGCGGCAAGGAAGCGCCGGTAATCGACGGCTTGACCGGCGATCAACGTTTTTACTTGGGCTTCGGCCAAGTGTGGCGCGGCAAGGTGCGTGATAATGCCATCATTGTACGCATCAAGACCGACCCGCATTCTCCGCCCGAGTTCCGTGGCAATGGTACCGTCAAAAACCAGCCAAACTTCTATAGCGCTTTCGGCGTGAAGGAAGGCGATGCGATGTATTTGCCGCCGGAGCAGCGCGTCCTCATGTGGTAAGTGTTCGCATACGCGGGTTGACTGGATAGAGGGCACGTTACTTGCCCTCGCGCAATATGGGCCGCATTTGCTTTGCGGCCCATTCCTGGTTTTATCTGATGCCGGCTTCGTCCGCGATCGGCCCGATGCTCCGCCCGCAATGATGCGTGGGACGATTTGACAAGATGCTAAATATACTTTTATCAATAAAATAAACTGACGGATTGGCTTATTAGCGATCTTTTTGTAAATTCCCCAAGATTCTAGATGCCAAACACATCTTATAGTTGACAAAGGGGGGTGACTCACCTATAGTTTGGGGTTCCCTGCGGAGGGGTGGCCGAGTGGTT